>JBFIXW010000183.1:0-4042 GCA_041605715.1 Paenisporosarcina sp. | reverse complement strand
TTAACAGGAATCCTAGCTTTGCTAGTAGCCCCGCTTAAGATGTTTTATTTCCTATTTTCACCTATCCCGTTAGATTGGCGAGGCATTGCTGATGTGGCCAGCTTTCTATTGGATTCTACGATTTATATATTTCTTATAGGAGCGACTATTTATGGTCTGATGAAAAGCGATATGTCTTTGCGCAATAAACTATTCCTTTTACTTTTCCTGGGAATTACCATACTGGTTTATTCCTACGGTACACAGAGTGCAGGAACAGCAATGCGACACCGTAATAAAATTATTCCATTGTTATTAATTACTTATGCTGTCGCAAATAGCAGGCATTTGCTAAAAATAGCAAGCAACCGTTTTCAGAAGTCCAAAGGAGAGAATGTAGTATGAGGAAGGATGAAAAATTGAATATTGCGGTTGTTGGTCTTGGGCATGTTGGTCTTTCTCTAGCCTTAACATTTGCAAAGAAATACACAGTAACTGGCTATGATAGTAACATTGGACGCATCAAACAATTGCATGAAGGAGTAGATTACAAAGGAGGAACAACTGTAAAGCAATTTGAAGATGCAAATATCGAATTTACTTCAGATCCTACGTCTTTACAGAAGGCAGGTTTTATTATAATTGCTGTGGCTAGCATACTTGATATGACAGATCAGCCAAATTTAAGCTTTTTGGTGGAGGCGTGCAACGTCGTTGGAAAGCATATGAAAAAAGGTGCAGTTATTGTATTTGAAACAACTGTTTATCCTGGAGCAACAGAAGAAAAGTGTATTCCAATGCTTGAGGAGTTTTCAGGTCTGGAATCAGGTGTAGAATTTTTCGTTGGGTATTCACCAGTGAGGTTTAATCCAGGTGAAACCAAATTAACCTATACAAAAATAAAGAAAGTGGTTGCCGGTCAAAATGATGCAGTTCTTGATTACGTGGCAGATATTTATAGCAATGTAATAGATGCTGGGGTTTATAAAGCGAAATCGATAAGAATTGCAGAGGCTGCAAAAGTCATTGAGAACGTTCAACAAGATGTAAATATTGCCTTGATTAATGAATTTTCGATTATTTTTAATCACCTAGGGATTGACACAGGCGATGTGTTGGAAACAGTAAGAACTAAAAAAAACTTTCAAAACACCGATTTCAATATAACGGGGGGAACGGAATTCGGGAAATATTCGCATTTTCTTTCTTATAAGGCAAGGACAATCGGATACGAACCGAAAGTCATTGTTACCAGCCGTAAAGTTAATAACGGGATGAGTAAGTATATCGCACGTACGGTAGCAAAACGATTAATCCAACTTAATATGCCGGCACAGGAAATAAAAATCACCGTTCTTGGAATTACTCATAAGGAAGATGCTCGTGATCTTCGAAATGCAAGAATTATTGATGTTATTGAAGAATTAAATGATTACGGTTTTAAAATTCAAATCGCGGATTGTTGTGCAGATGCTCAAGATGCCGAACAAAAATTCGGGTTGCTTCTTACAGCAGAACATGAATTGAAGACTTCATCAGCAATCATTTTAGCCATACCCCACACAGAGTATAAAGAAGCTGGGTGGACGCTTATCCAATCGCTACTAAATTTGACTGGGGGTATCGTTTTCGATTTTAAAAGAATTTTAGATCCTCAAGGTAAACCGGAAAATATTGAATTATGGAGATTATAAGGAGGGGGTTATGTGACTTATAAAACAGTTAATTCAATAAATGAATTGATAAAAGATGTGGAGAATTTATCAGCTTATTGACCGCGAAAAATCCATTGTTTTACACGAAATATTTAACTTACTTATTCCTGTTTGGAAAATAGAAGTGATTACTGTGTACAAAAGTATGACGCTAATAAAAATCATAATGGATTAGGGGAGATGTAGGATGCACTATTATGTTGCAGTGAAAAATTTATTGGCAATCAGAACAAATGTAAAGGGTTTCAATTGGTCGTTTGGACACAATATGCCCGAGGTGTCGCAACAAGAGTACGAAGAGTGTACCGTGAAGATGCATTTGGCAGTAGAAGACTTTCAAGAAGATGAATGTTTGGAGAATATGGGTAAATATCATTACTTTAATGGCGATTCAGGTGCACATAAATTATATTACAGCAGAAATTTTTCTAAAAATATAAAAATAAAGATTAAGGCTGAAAATCTTTTGTCAGACGAACCGAAAATTACATTTAATCCAAATTATTATAGATTCGTAAAACATCGTTTTATGAATCTTCATTCAGTAGATTGGATTCTTGCCGATCTGGCAATGGTGCTGTTACTAAACAAAGGTTATGCTCCAATCCATTGTTCAGCATTTAAAAAAGAAGATTCGATTATAACGGTTTTTGCACCACCAAACACGGGAAAAACATTAAGCAGTATGATGGCGTGTATAGATCATGGAGCCCAATTTATAGCAGAAGATCTTGCTTTGACAGATGGTAAGAAGATTTATGCAGTACCATGGACAAGTACATTTAGGTTCTATTCTAATTTGAAACAGAGCAGGGCCTCAAAAATGAAAGATAAAATGGTGAAAATTCTACCGCCCCTAGAATATATCTCTTTTTCCAAGGCAAAACCGGTAACAGATTATGTGGGTTCGTCATTAATCCTTGATGCAGAAACTGTGACTCATCTAGCCATTTTAGGAAGAGGTACAGATGAAGTAACTATTCAAGACGAAAAAGAAGCTTTCCGTAAAATGCTGAATTTGAATCGCAATGCATTTCATTATTTAAAATCTCCATTTTTAACGGCATATGCATTTTTCAATCCTCAACTAGATATCGAACGTGCCGCTGCTCAAGAAAAAGAAATATTGGCAAAACTGATAAACAATTGTGAAAAGGTTTTCTTGTTAAAGGCGGTTAACCCCACAAATTACGCCCACATGTTAATTGAACAAACCAGATCAACTGTAAAGTAAGTAGTTGAAAAGTATCTCGACTGGGGAGGTCAAAAAATGTAGATTAGACAGGAAATTGTCTAATGAAAGTTTTTCATGCTGTGACCGTGCAAGAAACTTTGAAATTGATGCGGGAGCAGCTATCTTTTCTTGAAAAATGGTTTTGAAAAGATGGGGATTAGTTCCGTTTGAGTGATGGCCTGAACGTAGGGATCAGCTTAAAAGCTAACTCTTTTAATGGTGCGAAAAGTTTATTTTATAAGATAAATTTGTGCTGCATTTGATAAAAGATTTTTATTTGGTGAATCGGCAACCGATTGAATGATGACTAAGCAAAATCAAAACAAACCGTTCGTTAATCATTTGATTAGCGAACGGTTTGTTTATATTTATGTAGCGATAAATTAGAAAAATTCGAATTAATGGTTATGTTTCAAACGAACATAAAAGGCTATAGGATACAATGGAGCCGATACCAAAATATTTTAAGTATATAGGAAGTGGCAAAACGTGAAAATGAAAAAAATAATACTGATTACATCGCTCGTAGTGAATGCCATTCTTATAGGAGCGTCTCTGATCATTATCAATACACAAGGCGGCATGGACTTTATTGAAGAACAATTCCAAACGATGAATTCGAACGAAGAGTTCACCGAGTATCACCGCCAGAAAAAAGATATATTCGAAGCACTGGATGGAGAATCGGCCGATAAGATTTTCCTAGGGGACAGCATTACGGACCACGGGGAATTCCCGGAATATTTTCCGGAAGAGCAAGTCTTGAACCGCGGAATCGCAGAAGACACGACTAAAGGGGTATTAGACCGAATTGATGAAGTGGTTGAGCGCAATCCGGAAGAAGTGTATATCATGATCGGCGTCAATGATATTGCTGCAAGTGTAAAGAAAGGCACGTATGAGAAAAACATGCAGGACATTGTCGATGCATTCGATCAAGAAAAGACGCGAGTGGTCTTGCAATCGCTGCTGCCAGTCAACAATGAAAGTTTTAATAATAAGTTGCCGAATAGCAGAGTGGATGATTTCAATGAAATTTTAGAAAAAGTGGCGGCAGAGAACAATATTGAATACCTTGACTTGCATTCGCATTTCGAAGACAATAACGGTCAGC
>JBFIXW010000182.1:0-4043 GCA_041605715.1 Paenisporosarcina sp. | reverse complement strand
GTAGAAGTGGCGCGTGTATTGAAAGCGAGTGGCGTCAAAGACTTAAGCCCGGAAAAAGTGGAAAGAGCTTTTCAACAAGTCGTCGAAGACAAAGACTACGAACTGAAAGCAAGCCACGTCGTGCCAAGCTATGCATCCAAATCGATCAAAATCAATACGAAAGTCGCGGACATTAAAATCAGCCCGCAAGACTTACGTTACGTCAAACAAGTCAATTACAACGGCAAACGCTGCATATTGATCGAAGTGGAAGAAGATACGATGATTGAGGGATTCAAATTGCTTCAGGAAGAAGACCTGGAGTAGAAGGCTTGTTCGCTGTGCAAGTTAACCGAATGGTTTCGTGTGTAAATCATATTTTAAATGCTTATTATGGAATGTATGAAGTCATACTGAATAAGTCGAATAGAAGACCCCTAGACAACACTGAACTTGACGTTCGGTATTGTACAGGGGTCTTCTTTTTTATGTAAATATCCGCATTTTACTATTGTTACTTATTGATTATACCTGTATTATGGATATAATTTAGTTAATTAGAATCATTTTAATTATTGGTTGATTTGAGTAAAAAGTATTGGTTAAGTCAACAAGTGCCAATGCAATTATCATAAAGCAAAGAATAGTAAGTAAATGGAAGCTTCCGCCAGTTAGTAAATACATGATTGGACAGAAAAGAGGGTTTGGGATGGATTACTATTCACTTAATGACTATATGCTATCACTTGCAATTGCTAGTGTAGCGGGCTTTATCGGCATTAAAACCATTATGAAAATAGACGTTATTGAAAATAACAAAAAAAGAGTACGCATTGTCTCAATCCTTTTTGGAGCTCTCATCTATTTCGCTTATCTGGATTCATTTTTTTCTGAGATAAATACATCGATTCATTTCTTGTTCGGCATCTTCGTGTTCATAATTAGTTCTTTTTCCGTTTATTCTGCACTCAATACAATTTGTTACAAGGAAATCTCATTTAAAAAATTGTTAATAGGTGCGTTTATCTTCGCGAGTTGCATCAGTTTAGTAAATTTTATAGATATTCGGAATGAAATGTTTGAAAAAAATCTTAAAATGAATCTTTGGCTCTTTATTAGCGCGAATATTTTACTGCTAGGCAACACATTGGCCACTTTTCGGTTTATCCGGCAGTTAAGAAAACTGGAAAAGGTAAAACTGAAGTGGATAATTTTTGGCAGTATTGCGATTGGGATTGCATTCGCCAGCATTCGGTTCACGTTATTTTCCAGCATTACGTTGTTTTCAAACATTAATTTATTTGATAATCACGATGTTCCGGTTTTTGAGTGGCTTTACCTGAATCATACGTTATTGCCATTGACGATTAATATATTTGGGTTAGTGTTTTTAGAGTTATTTCCTAATTTCGTATCGGATTTTTATAGCGAAAAACAAAAAGAACTGATTTATAAGAACAAGCATCAATATGAAACGCTTTTTGAAAACCAAGCCATTGGGATCTTCTCGTTAAACGCTAACGGAAAAATCATTAAAATAAATGAAGCAACTAAAAAGATGACTGGGTTTGAACCAGAGGAACTAAAAGCCTTACCTTCTTTCAGCGACCTGATCGATGAACAAGAAAAAGAGGAGTTTTCACGGTTATTGGCTATAGCGTTTACAGGGGAATCCCAAATGTTTGAAACAAAATTACTGACGAATTTTAAAAGTCATGTTGATGTGCAAATTACATTAGTACCTAATTTTCTGGAACAAGAACTAACGCATATCAACGTTTTTGCAAAAGATATATCTGAAATCGCTGAAGCCAGAGAGAAGATTCACCATATGGCTTACCACGATTCCCTGACATTGCTTCCGAATAGAAGGTTTTTCGCTGAAGAACTAAACCGTAGAATTGATGCTTCTGACCAGCATTTTCAAATGGCGGTTTGTTTTTTAGATTTAGATCGTTTTAAGTTAGTGAATGATGTATTGGGTCATCAAGCTGGAGATCAATTGCTTCAAGTATTAGCAGATCGATTTAGGTCTTTAGCAGACCAAGATGTCATCGTTGCAAGATTGGGTGGAGATGAGTTTACTTTTCTCTTCCCGAATGTTGTCACTTATGAAAAGCTTCAAAAGCAATTAGAAGAAATTTTGGTTCAAATACAAAAGCCCTTCCTTTTAGAAAACCAACATCAAGAACTTTATGTAACGGGCAGCTTAGGAGTAGCCTTGTATCCACAGGATAGCCGACTGGGTGAAGATTTAATGAAATTTGCCGATGCAGCAATGTATAGTGCTAAAGAAAAAGGGAAAAACATGTATGAGTTCTATCATGATTACTTGAAAGGGAAAAATCCGAAGCAAGTATCAATAGAAGTAGATATTAGAAAAGCAGTGAAAGAAAAGCAATTTGAGGTTTATTATCAGCCTCAAGTAAATATAACAACGGGTAAATTATTCGGCTTGGAGGCCTTGCTAAGGTGGAACCATCCAGTTCAAGGGTTGATAAGCCCAGATGATTTTATAGCGATTGCCGAGGATAGCGAGTTAATCATTGAACTCGGGGAATGGCTATTAGAGGAGTCGAGTAAACACGTGAAGCAATGGCAAGACCAAGGGTTTCACGACTTGTATTTAAGTATCAATGTATCAATCAAACAATTTTTCCAGCAGAATTTCATCGGAAATATGATAGATATATTTGAGAAGACAGGTTATGATCTCAGAATGCTGGATTTGGAAATAACGGAGAACATGGCGATCAAAGATGTGGAATACGCAAAAGATATTTTTGATAAGCTAAGAAGTCTGGGTATTTCCATTAGTATGGATGACTTCGGTACAGGATATAGCTCATTGAACCACCTGAAAAACTTTTCGATTGATCGTTTGAAGATTGACGGCTCTCTTGTCAGGGATATTGCATACGATGAAAAAGCAAGAACCATCATCGATACTATCGTCGTCATGGCGAGAAATTTAAAATTAGTGTCGCTTGCGGAACAAGTGGAAACGATCGAGCAGGAAAAATATTTAAAAGAAATCGGCTGTAACGAAGTGCAAGGATTTTTATATGCTAAGCCTTTAAATAGACTTGAAATGAGCGAGTTTTTAAAAGAGAACTTTCATGTGAGTTTAGTAGATCGAATGGATGTTGTTTGATCGTGTGAGATAGTCCGTTGTTAAGGCCGTTCCAGATAAAAGTTCTACCTGACAAAAGTGGGTCACGCCATTTTAGCCGGTAGAATTTTTTTTGGATTCTTTTCGTAGGCGATTCTCGGGCGAAGCAATTGCTTTTAAATTTCCAACCTTATTGCTGTTCAGTCTCTCTCTACTTTAGTATAATTCTAATGTAAGAATTACTCTCTACATTGGCACCAATCGCTTTGGGTTGAAAGCTAATTATTTCTTAATTATTAGGAGGTTTTAAAGGATGGAACACAATGAAGAAAAGCGCCACACAGCTGCAGGGGAAGGGCAATGTCCGGTAACTGGCGGCCATAAAGATAGTGCGATTACAACATCTAACAAACCAGGCAAAACGCAAAACAAAGACTGGTGGCCGAATATGCTGAATGTGAATATTCTCCATCAACACGATAAAAAATCGAATCCTTTAGGGGAAGAGTTTAATTATAAAGCAGAATTCGAAAAATTAGATTACGATGCATTAAAACAAGACCTTCATAAATTAATGACTGATAGCCAAGACTGGTGGCCTGCGGATTATGGACATTACGGCGGTTTCTTCATCCGTATGTCATGGCATGCTGCAGGTACGTATCGAACTGCAGACGGCCGTGGAGGCGGTTCTACAGGCAACCAACGTTTCGCGCCGTTAAACAGCTGGCCTGATAACGTCAACTTGGACAAAGCACGCCGTTTGTTATGGCCGATCAAGCAAAAATACGGCAACAAAATTTCTTGGGCTGACTTGCTCGTATTGACAGGGAATGTAGCACTTGAATCGATGGGTCTGAAAACATTCGGATTCGGAGCAGGACGTGAAGACGTTTGGGCACCTGAAGAAGATGTATATTGGGGCAACGAAAAAGAGTGGCTAGAAGATAAT
>JBFIXW010000181.1:0-4057 GCA_041605715.1 Paenisporosarcina sp. | reverse complement strand
GTGAGAATTTATTAGAAGTGTTAGGTGACCTTAAAAAACAAGGAATTAGCTGCATCATGATTTCACACAAATTGAAAGAAGTTATTTCAATTGCGGATAAAGCAACAGTTCTTCGAGACGGTCGAACGATTTGTACGCTCGATGCTTCAAAAGGTGAAGTTACGGAAAGTGTCATCATAAAAAACATGGTTGGCCGCGAAATCAATGACATCTATCCAAAGAGATTGAATAAATCATTTGGCGACAAGGTTCTTGAAGTAACGAATTGGTCGGCATATAATGTTCAACTCGGTCGTAACGTTGTGAACAATGTCAATCTCCATGTGAAAAAAGGTGAAATTATCGGCATTGCTGGGCTAATGGGATCTGGGCGAACGGAACTAGCTTTAAGCATTTTCGGAAATCCAAAAGCGTATAAATTAAAAGGTGATTTAAAGGTAAACGGTGCTCCTAAAACAATCAAACATCCGCGAGAAGCTATTAAAGCAGGAATTGCCTATGTCACAGAAGATCGAAAAGGCGATGGCTTGTTTTTAATCCAAGATATTAAGAGCAATGTCTCTGCAGCCAATATGACGGGTATCTCATCAAGCGGAATTATTAATCACAATGAAGAGGTTAAAGTCGCGACTGATTATAAAAAATCGTTAAACATTAAAGCCAGTTCTTTAGAACAAGTGGTGGGTAATTTAAGTGGTGGGAATCAGCAAAAAGTCTCCATTGGTAAATGGCTATTTGCAGGACCACAAATATTGATATTAGATGAACCAACACGTGGCATAGACGTGGGTGCAAAATTTGAAATTTATTCTATCATGAACAAACTTATTAGCGAAGGCATGAGTATTATCATGATTTCATCAGAACTTGGCGAAGTATTAGGGATGAGCGACCGCGTGTATGTCATGGCTGAAGGTGAAGTCAAAGGCGAATTGTCAATCGATGAAGCCAATCAAGAAAATATTATGCAACTTGCTACGCAATAGGAGGTAAAACGAATGAACTTACTAAATGAAGCAAAAATGCTTGTAAAAATAAATATTCGAGATTATGGCATGTACATTGCGTTAATTGTAATCATGCTAACTTTCTCCGTCATGACAGATGGATTGTTTATGTCTTCTCGTAATATTAGCAATCTACTAGATTCTGCTGGGTACATTGCCGTATTAGCTGTAGGGATGACTCTTGTTATAGTTATTCGTCATATCGATTTATCCGTAGGTTTTGCAGCAGGTTTCCTTGGTGCAATCGCTGCAATCCTTCTTACTCAAATGGGCTTACCAATTTATTTAACAATCCCTATCATTCTTCTCCTTGGAATTGTAGTTGGAATGTTTAATGGTGTATTAGTTGCATCAATTGGGATCCCATCGTTTGTTGCTACATTAGCTGGCATGTTGATTTTCCGTGGGGCTCTTTTACAAGTAACAGAAAAAACCGGAACGATTATCATTAAGGATGACCAATTTAATGCCATAGGGAACGGGTTTATACCTTCTATTATGCAAATTAATGGTTTGCATTTACTCTCATTACTTGTTGGTCTAGTTGGTATTTTGTTATATATTTACAGTGAGATTTCGACTCGAAAAAACAAACTTACGTATGATTTTGAAGTTGTTTCTAAAGAGATTTTCATTGTGAAATTGGTTTTGGTTTCGGCAATAATCGCGTACATTACATGGATTCTAGCTGGATATAATGGATTCTCTTGGACTGTTGTCATCATGTTACTTGTCGTTGTGGTCTATCATTTCTTAACAACAAAAACAGTCCTTGGAAGACATATTTATGCTGTAGGTAGTAACCCTGAAGCTGCCCATCTAAGCGGAATTAATGTGAAGAAAATTACATATATCGTCTTTGGATCAATGGGGATGCTAGCGGCACTTTCTGGAATTTTGTTTACGGCACGTCTTCAATCTGCAACGACAACTGCAGGTACACTATTTGAGCTTGATGCAATCGCAGCAGCTTATGTGGGTGGCGTATCATCTGCTGGTGGTGTTGGAAAAGTTACAGGTGCTATTATTGGTGCCATCGTAATGGCTTCACTATCAAGTGGTATGAATTTACTTGGTGTCGGCATTTCTTATCAATACATGATACGCGGTGGTGTTTTAGCTGGAGCTGTCATCTTTGATGTCATGACTCGAAAACAAAGAGGTTAAAAGTAGGGACACCAGTTGTTTTTGGTGTCCTTAACTTTATTAATTAGCAATTTCTCCAGATTAACAAGCATCTCTTCCTACAATCTCTCCGAAAATAGTGATTATTCTGTACAATACGTATTGTGGATTTTACCGCAGGTGGTAAGATGAAAAGAGTTTAACCGAAGAAAAGGAGAACATTCTTTTGCGAAAATTAGGCATACTCACAATCATTTTGACCATTATTATTCTTAGTTATTTTACATATATAACGGCAGAAAACGCGTTCCAATCCGATTTTAAAATCCCTCAAAATTCAACTCTAAATGACGAGCAATCTCGTCTTATTTTGATTACCCAAGAGCTTGAAACACCTTTTTGGAATCAAGTGAGCAAAGGTGCTTTGGAGCAAGCAGAGAAGGATGGTGCTAGCATTGAAGTATGGGGGAGTTATGGGAACAACCAAGAAGATTTTCTAAAGAAAATTGAAATTGCGATTCACTCAAAAGTGGACGGGATTATTGTACAAGGTCTTGATACAGAAGAATTTAAAGATTTAACGAAATTTAAAGCGGCTTTTTATGGAATTCCAATTATTACAGTGGCAAACGATGTCCCCGTAGATGAAAGCCTACGAAAAACGTATGTAGGTTCAGATCAAACGAGCGCAGGGAAAATGATTGCCAATCAGTTACTAGCTGATATGGGCTCAACAGGGAAAGTCATTATATTAGGTGACAGTGAACAAGAATATTATCAAGAACAGCGTCTTGATGGAATCATGCAAGTTTTAAAAGCCAATTCGAACATTCAAATCCTTTATGGCGAAACAGCGGATACGAAAGAACATATCATCTCAACGACGCAGGATTTAATGAACCAGTTGCCTGACGTGGACGCTTTTATCGCGGTTAATGCAATCCATGCGGGTACCATGATTCAGGAAATCAGCAAACGTTCTCAAGTAGAGCCTTACCATATTTATTCCTTCGATGATGGTCCAGAGTCCTTGTCTTTATTAAAAGAAGGAAAGCTTGATGGGATGATTGAACAATCTCCAGAAAAGATGGGGGAGCTAAGTGTTCATCTCATTATGAGCTGGCTAAGTGACAAGTCGGGTCCACTAAATATGGATGGGTACTTGACAGATATACGCATAGGAAAGGCAACTGACGAATGAATACAATTCAGAAAAAAATATGGCTAGCTGTGTCCTTCGTATTACTTGTAATGGTGATAATCTGGATTGCACTTACCTATTACAACCAAAAAACACAAGATCAATATAATGAGATATTACAAAGATATTTACGTATGAATGAAGTCACGGTAGTAAGTCAAGAAGTCATTACAAATTTAAATACGTATTTTGTTAATCCCTCACTTAGTAATCTAGAAAAGATTAACGGCAGTCAAGAAATGATGCTAGATGCCCAAAACGAAGTTTACAATCTTATTAATTCAGAGAATGAGTTCGCTTTAACAAATTACATAAATTTGATTGATAGTTTCATTGAAACAACGAATCGATCATTGATGTTCCACTCCGAGAAAGAGGCTGAAGCATCAGCAAAGGAATTCACAGAAGCAACGCAAATTTCTAAATATATTTCTGAGATGACCTTAACGGTTATCGATACCGAGCTTAAGACCTATGATCGCTTCTATCGAGGAATTATTGAGCAATCGATCGAATTTAAAAAACTTGGCGTATGGTTGCTTCTTTTAGCTACCCTTTCACTCCTGTTGCTTACGTACTGGTTCTCTTTAACGATTACTAAACCTGTGCACCAATTAACCAAGGCAGCTAATGATCTCTCAAAAGGCAGATTCGATTTGCCCATAAAGGTTGAGTCTAATGACGAAATTTCTTTCCTTGCCAAGACATTCGACCATATGAGAAT
>JBFIXW010000180.1:0-4064 GCA_041605715.1 Paenisporosarcina sp. | reverse complement strand
CTTCCGCAGCCTTTGCTGTTAGATATGCTAGGTTGGAGGACGATTTTCCAAGACAATTACAACTGAGATGACCATTATTCTAACTGAGATGGTCATTTTTCTAACTGAGATCGCCATATTTCTAACCAAGATTGCTAAATCTTTAACAGAGACCCCACTCACCGAAACAGAAACATCTGCCAAGCGAAAGCGGGCAGGGCTAATTGGGGCTGCACGATCTGCTTCCGCAGCCTTTGCTGGTGGATATGCTAGGTTGGAGGACGATTTTCCGAGACAATTACAACTGAGATGACGAAAATTCTAACTGAGATGGTCATTTTTCTAACTGAGATCGCCATAATTCTAACCAAGATCCACAAACCTCTAACTGAGCCACCACTCACCGAAACAGAAACACCTGCCAAGCGAAGCGGGCAGGGCTATTTGGAGCTGTACGTTTCACTTCCGCAGCCTTTGCTGTTAGATATGCTAGGTTGGAGGACGATTTTCCAAGACAATTACAACTGAGATGGCGATTATTCTAACTGAGATCGCCATATTTTAACCAAGATTGCCATATCTCTAACTGAGCCCCAAAAAACGCAAAAAGTCACTCCACGCAAACGCATGGAGTGACAGTAATCAGCAATGTATTAAGCTAAACCTTGTTGTAAATCTTCCAGTAAATCCTCAACATCTTCAATGCCGACAGATATACGAACCAAGCCATCCAATATGCCTAGTTCTTGACGACGATCAGCTGGAATGGATGCGTGAGTCATCTGTGCAGGAACAGAAATTAAACTTTCCACCGCTCCTAAACTTTCAGCTAGTGTGAAGTAACGTAGTTTCTTCAATAACTGTGCGGCTTTTTCTGTGCTCCCAACGTCAAATGAAATCATTCCACCAAAACCGGTTGTCTGTTTCTTCATAATTTCATGTCCGGCATGCGCTTCAAGCCCAGGATAATAAACTTTACCTACTGACTCATGAGCAACTAAGAAATCGGCAATGCGCTTCGCGTTCGAATTCGTTTCTTCCATACGAATGCCGAGCGTTTTCAAGCCACGAATAAGTAACCATGAATCTTGCGGTCCTAATATGGCCCCTACTGAATTTTGAACAAAATGAAGTTCCTTTGCCAATTCCTCGGTAGCAACTACAACTAATCCAGCGACTACATCACTATGGCCACCAATGTATTTCGTTGCACTATGCAAGACGATATCAGCACCTAAGGAAATCGGTTGTTGCAAATAAGGCGTCATGAATGTGTTATCTACGATTGTAAGTAGTCCTTTAGATTTTGCAAGCTTTGCAATGTCAGCGATATTCGTTACTTTCAATAAAGGATTCGTAGGTGTTTCCAAGAATACCGCCTTCGTATTTTCTTGAATAGCCGCTTCAAACTCAGCCAGATTTGAAGAATCCACAAATGTAGATTCAATGCCAAAACGGTTTAGCACTTTCGTCATCACGCGATATGTACCACCGTACACATCGTCGGTCATCACGATATGATCACCAGAGTTAAACAGCATCATGACTGAACTGATTGCCGCCATTCCAGATCCAAATGCAAAACCTGCATGACCTCCTTCAAGGTCACTGATTAATACTTCAAGTGCATGACGTGTTGGGTTACCAGTGCGAGAATATTCGTATCCACGGAAATCACCAACTGCGTCTTGTTTATACGTACTAACTTGATAAATGGGTGTTGAAACAGCACCGGTCGTTTCATCTCCAACGATGCCAGCGTGAATTAATTTCGTTTTAGGTCTCATCTTTATTCATCCTCCTTTAAAAGATCATACACATTTTGACTTAAATACCGTTCACTTGAGTCTGCGAAAATAGTGACGATGTGACTTCCTGGTTTAGCTACTTTCGCTTCTTCTAACGAGGCAAATAAAGCAGCTCCAGATGAACTTCCTACTAATAAGCCTTCTTTTAAAGACAACTCACGAAGTTTGTCAAAAGCGTCTCGATCCGTCACTGTATGAATGGCATTAAAATAAGATTTGTCCATATATGCAGGTAAAAATTCCATTCCAATTCCTTCGGTATAATGCGATCCAGCTTCTCCACCGTTTAATATAGAGCCTTCTGGTTCTACAATCACTGTTTTAATGTTTGCGTTTTGACTTTTTAAATACTTAGCCGTCCCCATAAATGTTCCACCTGAACCCGCTCCAGCAACAAATACATCAATTTCACCATCTAAGTCTCGCCATAACTCTGGACCTAATGTGTGTACATATGTTTCTGGATTGGCTGGGTTCGAAAATTGCGAAGGTGAAAAAGCACCTGGAGTTTCCTGTACCAACTCCATGGCTTTTTCGATCGCACCTTTCATCCCAAGCTCAGTTGGGGTATTGACAATTTCAGCACCAAGAGCTCGCATCAACGTTTGCTTTTCCATACTGAATTTTTGAGGTACAACAAATTTGACCGTATACCCTTTACCAATCGCAGCCAAAGCTACACCAATTCCAGTATTTCCAGCAGTGGGTTCGATAATCGTTCCACCTGGAAGTAATTGACCAGACTCTTGTGCATCACGTAGCAGTGATAATCCTAAGCGATCTTTTACACTTCCACCAGGATTCATAAACTCGAGTTTCGCAAAAATGCGACAATTGTTAGGGATGTCAATATTGTTTAATTCAACAATGGGTGTATTCCCTATTAATTCATGGACACTTCCATAAATATTCATTAAGCTTCCTCCGCAAAGACCACGCGCCACTCATCTTTCTTTGCAAGCATTTCACGTGCGATTGCTTGTGCGCCTTCTAAACTATGATTTGCTGCCCATCCACATTGGACTTCATTACAAGCAGGAACTTCCGTCGCATTTAATACATCTTCTAACGTTTTTTCTAGTATCATTAAAATTTCGTCAAAGTCGTCATGATTAATTACGGCTAAATAAAATCCTGTCTGACATCCCATTGGACTCATGTCCACAACTTTGTCTGTATGATTCCGAATATTTTCGGCCATTAAATGTTCAATTGAGTGAAGACCAGCCATTTCCATATGTTCTTTGTTAGGTTGTTTGAAACGAATATCATATTTTAAAATTTCGTCACCGTTAGCTCCAAGCTTTCTACCCGCTAAACGAACATAAGGTGCAACCACTTTTGTATGATCTAAATTAAAACTTTCTACATTCATTTGTTTCATTGTTCAACACTCCTTTAGTTTTTAGTTGCTTCCATCAGCCATACATAATCATTCATACGCTCAAAACGAACTTCAAATCCAGCATTCTTAAAAATTGTTTCAAGAACAGAAATCGTTGTATAGTATTCCCTTTCCAAATCATCTGCCACGTTGTTAAAACCACGTGTGCGTTCTTTTATGATTTGGTCTTGTTTGGCTTGTTGTGTAATAAAAACTGTATCGGCAAATACTACTTTTCCACCCTTTGACAAAAGATTAGCATATTGTTGCACTGCTTTGCCTTTCTCTTCATCTGTTAAATGATGAAAAACGTAAGTACTGACAATCGAGTCTATATGTTCAGTTGCTTCAAAAGAAAGCAAATCCCCATCAATTACTGTAATTTGAGGAAAGCGTTCTCCCGTTACTTTTCGCATAGCTGCATTGGGTTCAATTCCGATTACCTTGTAACCCGCATTAATTAACTTAGCAGTTAAATTACCTGTTCCTGTGCCAAATTCAAGTACCGTTCCAAAAGAACGTTCCGTAACCACGGTTAAAATTTCGTCATATTTTTCAAACACATCACGATATTCTGGATCCTCCCCTAAAACAGATGCATCATAAGAATCTACCCATTCATCAAAAATCTCTACGAATTCACGTCCCACAGCGAACCCTCCTTTTTCATATACTATTCCTACCTGTATACTTGGTATTAGGTTAACAATACTATTTATATCATAGATTTTTAAATTAATCTAATCTTATCTTCTTTTTATTAGACAATAAAAGAACTCCTCCCATCGCAATAGCGATATGGAGGAGTTTATCCTTTGTTAATTTTTTACTGCCCACTCTTCTCTTAAAATACCCATTCGAATGGAGTCATAGTAGACATCATTATAGAAGCG
>JBFIXW010000179.1:0-4110 GCA_041605715.1 Paenisporosarcina sp. | reverse complement strand
GACGTTTATAATGAACAATTAAGTTCAAGTTTGTTTTCGATACCGACAGGTGTCGGCGGAAGAAAACGTTTTTTGCTTTAAGCACCGAAGTGCTGTCCGCATATTTCGTTGACGTTTTGCTGTTCAGTTTTCAAGGTTCATTTGTTGGTCACTCTCGCGACAGCAACTTTTATAATATAACTTGTCCTGAAATCAAAGTCAATACTATTTCAAAATATTTTTCTTCGCTTCCGAAGGACAAGTATTAATATACACCGTGCGTAATTATAAATCAAGACTTTTTTGTCGAAATAATTTTTTTATCCATTTATCATCTAGTACAAACAAAAGTATACCAACAATAACAATGATTCCGCCAATTATTTGAGAAGGAATTAAATATTCGTTAAAGATATAAAATGCTAGAATAGTCGCTCCTACTGGTTCAAATAAAATTGCTATTGAAATAACATTTGTACTCACATATTTTAGTGACCAATTAAATAATGTGTGTCCTAATAAATTAGGAATAAGAGCTAAAAGTAAAAACCATAACCAATCCATTGCAGGATATGGTCCAAAGGATTCTCCTTTAAATAAGACATAAAAGAATAAAGTGACAGTTGTTACACCATAAACAACAAATGTATAGGTAACTAACGAAAGTCTTTGTCTAACGTCTTGTCCAAAGAGTAAATATGCTGTAACTAATGCACAGGCAATTAAGGCTAACATATCACCGTATAGAGCTAACCCACTTATTTTAAAATCTCCCCAACTTATTAGCACAGATCCTGCAATTGCAATTAAACCAGACAAGATTGTTTTAATTGAAAGTCTTTCTTTAAAGAAATAATATGTGCCCACGAATGCAAATAACGGTTGTAAAGTTACTAATACGGTAGAACTGGCTACTGAGGTGTAATTTAAAGATTCAAACCATAATATAAAATGAAACGCTAAAAAAATCCCCGCTATTGAAGAAAAAGTCCAATCTCTATTGGAAAGTTTTTTAATTTCTCCCGTATATTTATAAAAAAAGAAGGGGGCCATTATTAAAACTGAAAACAGCATTCGATAAAATGCAATGACTCCAGCATCCGCATTAGCCAGTTTAACAAAAATCGCTGACATTGATACTGAGATAACGCCAATTGCTATTGGTATGTATGGATGTAATGCAGGTTTTTCCATATGACACTTCACTTTCTTAGATGCAAATTATTATTTGTTTAGATTCATATAAAACAGGTAGTATTATACTAATCGTTTTTAATTGTTTCACTGAACCGATTATTGTGCAACCCTGTTAAGGAAATGGAGGTTTTTTATGCAGGAATTTATAAGTCACTTTAGTATTTCAAGTGAAATTTTATTAAAATTGGGTTTAGCTGCATTATTAAGTTTAATAATTGGTCTTGAAAGGGAATTAAAAAAGAAGCCTGTCGGATTGAAAACAAGTTTGGTTATTTCTACTTTCAGTTGCTTGCTGACTTTTATATCAATTGAGTCTGCATACATGGCAGAACCTAGAGATGGAGTAAATATTACGATGGACCCCCTCCGACTTGCAGCTCAGATAGTTAGTGGAATTGGTTTTCTTGGTGCAGGCGTTATTTTGCGAAAAGGCAATGACAGCATAACTGGTTTAACTACTGCTGCTATGATTTGGGGTGCAGGAGGTATAGGTATTGCTGTAGGAGCAGGATTTTATATAGAAGCCGCGATTAGTGTTCTTATTGTGATCATTGGAATCGAACTACTACCGCCATTTCTTAATAAGATTGGACCTAAGCGCTTAAGAATGAAAGAAATCTATTTAAAAGTTCTGGTTTCTGAGTATACTTCTATTGAAGATCTAATGGTTTATTTATCCGATCAACAATTCCATATAGAAAATATGAGAGTTAGGGATATCCCGTTAGCTGATCAAAGAATAAAACATGAAATTGAATTACGTTTATCCGTATTACCTAAAAAAGATACATTATCTCTTTACCGTAGTATCCATTCATTAGAATATATCGATCGTATTGAAATTGAAATATTAACTTAACTGGAGGTAACTATGAAAGATTTTTTCGCACTATTAAAAGAAGGAAATAAACCATCCTTATTAGCCGCTATTATTAATACGATTATTGCTGGATTAAAAGGAGGAGCGTTTTTCCTTACAGGAAACGTCGCCATGTTTGCTGAAATGATGCACTCTGTTGGAGATGCTGCCAATCAATATTTTGTATTCATTGGATCTGCTCTTTCTAAAAAAGCCCCTACCCCGAAATTTCCTAACGGATTTGGACGTGTTGTAAACATTGTTTTATTATTTGCTGTCCTTATAGTAGGAATCTTGGCATACGAAACCATAATTGAAGGTTGGCACCATATTCAACATCCAACACAATCAGAAGGCTTTTTAATCATTATTGGAGTTTTAGCAATCGCTACTTTACTTGAACTTTTCGTACTGTATAAAGCAGGAAAGCAAGTACTATTTGAAAGTCGTGTTGAATCTAAAGGATTTGATCCTTTGGTCAAAAGTTTTACATATCTAAAAAGTGCAAAGCCAGCAACTAAATTAGTGTTTATGGAAGATATGGTAGCGACAAGTGGTAACCTTTTAGCATTAACTGCAGTTTTAATAGCTCATTACACTGGATTCCTAGAAGCAGAAGGAATTGTATCTATCATCATCGGATGTATGATGTTTTATGTTGTAGGACGTATATTCTTAGAAAATGCCCGCGGAGCAATTGGTGAAACCGATGAACAAATGCTAAATCACATTGCACATCTAATAATGGATGATAAAGATGTGCGTGACATTAAAAAATTAGAAGTAATTAAAGAAGGCGAATTCTTACACGTGGAATTAGTCGCGAAAGTCAATCCAGACATTTCATTTGCAGAAGCCGATGATATTCGTGATCATTTGGTCGAATTAATTCTAACTCAACATGGAGTGGAAGATGTAACCATTTCCTTTGATGAAGATGATGGGATTACCCATTGGAAACATGTGAGTAAACGTCCAGAAACGCTCCCTCCACTTAAAGAACAAAAATGAAGATAAAAATCCCGTTCAATGAATTCATTGAACGGGATTTTTTAATGCAATTGACGGTCTATTCTTTCCAACAGTTCTACTCCTTTAACGACAAGTTTATCACTTATTGGAGCATCTTTATCAATTGGCTTTTGAAATTGATTTAGTAATCCACCACCGATACCAAATAACGCATCTTTTTCATCATCAATTCCATATTGATAACAGTGACGCAATAAAAACGGGCGACCACATTCTAATTTAGATGATGGTTGATCAAAATTTCCCGATTTTACAAAGACCGGAATTCTTAATACATCATAGTACGGCTCTTTTTGAAAGATATAATCATAATACGCATGATCATATTCCCATCCTCCGCCTAATGTAAAACCATTGCCATTTAAAAATCCATCCAAGAAACCTTTTTCAAATCGCTTTCCTTCTAATGCAGATGATAATTCAATCATTAAAAAACCTCCTGTCCATCCTAGGATAGACAAGAGGTTAGCTTCTTTATTCATGTCAAAAATTAAAGAGAAGCTTTTAATATAGCACGTACATCTTCTGCCTCTAGAGGAACAAAGTTTCCAAAGCGTCCGTAAACCATTGCTTTTTCAACCATTAATTCAAGGTTAGAATCATCAATATCATAATGAGCTAGGGTTTCTGGTGCACCTAGAGAAGTCCAATACTCACGTAGGTTATCGATACCCTCGTTAGCAATTTCCTCTACTGTTTTGCCATCTGGTTCGACACCAAACACATAAACAGCCAAACGTGCAAAACGTTCCGGATCTACTTTCAAATTATGGCGCATCCAGTGTGGGAACAAGACTGCTAAACCACCTGCATGAGGAATGTCATAAACAGCAGAAACAGCATGTTCAATGTTATGAGTAGCCCAGTCTCCTCTGTACCCCATTTGTAGCATTCCATTCAACGCAATCGTTCCAGCGAAAAGAATCGTTTCGCGATCTTCGTAAGAATGTAAGTTGTTCAACAGTTTTGGAGCTGCTTCCATTACTGCCCGTAAAACCCCTTCACACATCTCGTCTTGAACAGGTGTGTTTGTCGCATTGTTG
>JBFIXW010000178.1:0-4118 GCA_041605715.1 Paenisporosarcina sp. | reverse complement strand
TGAGGAACTAAGGCTAAGACCGCCACATCCTGTGGCAACGCCTTTGAAACCAACATCCTGTTGGCCTCCGCGGAAAGCGTCCATCGCAATGGAAATCAACATTTTACATTTGTCTACTGTCTTCCGTCTACTTACAAATCAGTAGAAGAAAGAAGTTGAGAAAATGAATTCTCAACTTCAGATTGTTTATAAATTTTTGTCGTCTACTGCATTTAAGTAATCTTCAATTGTGCCAATAACAGATTTAACGCAACCTTCTTCAAAAGGTGATATTAAATTCGCTTCAGCTACTAGCTTAGTAAACGATTTTGAACCGCCTAATTGGCATAGGTGTAAATAATCTTTCCAAGCTGCTTCTTTGTCTTCTCTTGAGCGCTTCCAGAACTGGAACGCACAAATTTGAGCTAATGTGTAATCTATATAATAGAAAGGACTATTATAGATATGGCCTTGACGTTGCCAAAATCCGCCCGCTTCTAAATAACTATTCCCATCAAAATCACGATGAGGTAAATAAATGCTTTCGATTTTACTCCATGCAGCTTTTCGTTCTGAAGGAGTCATCTCGGGATTTTTATAAATCTCATGTTGGAATTCATCGACAGCAACACCATATGGTAGGAATTGAAGCGCACCACTTAAGTGAGCAAATTTATATTTTTCTGTTTGCTCTTTAAAGAAATACTCCATCCAAGGCCACGTAAAGAATTCCATGCTCATTGAGTGAATTTCACAGGCTTCAAATGTTGGCCATAAATATTCTGGAATACCGATATCGCGACTTGAGTAAATTTGGAACGCGTGACCAGCTTCATGTGTTAACACATCAATATCGCCTGATGTGCCATTGAAATTCGAGAAGATAAATGGCGAATTGTATTCTTCAATGAATGTACAATATCCACCCGACTCTTTTCCTGTTTTCGCCTCTACATCCATTAGTTTTCGGTCTGTCAAGAAACGGAAGAACTCGCCTGTTTCAGGTGATAATTCATCATACATTTTAGACCCATTTTCAATAATCCAATCCGCGGAACCCTGAGGAGTCGCATTTCCTGAAATGAAGTTTAAAGATTCATCATAAAACTTTAATGAATCAACTCCAATACGCTCTGCTTGTCGCTCATATAGTTTACTCGCCAAAGGCACAATGAAATCTCGAACTTGATCACGGAACTTTTTAACCATTTCCGCATCGTAATCAACGCGCATCATGCGAATATAGCCTAGTTCAACAAAGTTTTTGTACCCTAAAGTGACAGCGATATTATGGCGAACTTTAACAAGCTTATCAAACAGTTCATCGAACTTCTCTTCATTGCCTGCGAAGAATTGAGTGCTTGTTGCTAAGGCTTGTTTACGAATTTCACGGTCAGTGGATTCCCTGTACGGACCTAATTGAGCTAACGTTAACGTTTTCCCATCAAATTCAACTTGTGCTGAAGCGACAAGTTTTGAATACTCAGAGGATAACTTATTTTCTTGTTGCATCAATTCAATGATTTTAGGCGAGAAAGCCTTTATTGAATAATCAGCTAGATCAAACAACTGACTTCCCCATTTTTCTTCTAGCTCATTTCTGAATTTAGATGAAACGAGTTCTTTGTAGTAAGCAGTTACTAGTTCTTCTAACTGCGGCGATACTTCATCAAAGTAATCTCGTTCTTTTTGGTAGAACTCGTCCCTCGTATCAATGGATGCACGAATAAATGCCAAGTTTGCTTGTGTAGAAAAAGATTCCCGGAATTCATTGATTTTAGCAATAGCCTCACTTTGGTGTTCCATTGAATCTGCTTCTTTAAAAGCAGTTAACAATCCTTCAAAACGTTCTTTGGCTTCATCAAAATTCGGACGATTATACGTATATTGATCGAATGTTACCATTTTCAAAATTCCCCCTAGGCAAATAAAATATGTAATCTATAGTAATTATTTAATTGTTCACTAAATTATGACAAAATACAACGATTTTCCTTTGGAAATCTAAACTTTTCATCATACTAACGAAGCTTTGCATACATTTATAAGATGAAGATTTTTGATCAGAGAGGATGAAGTTTAATGTGTGGCATAACTGGATGGGTTCATTTCCAGCGTGATTTATCGCAACAAGGACAAATGATTGAAAAGATGACAAAATCGTTGGCTAAACGCGGTCCAGATGATGAAAATATGTGGCTCGATCAACATGCGGCTTTAGGTCACAGAAGGTTAACGGTAGTAGACCCTATTGGTGGAAAACAACCGATGACCAAAGACCATCAAAACTGCAGATATATCCTTAGTTATAATGGTGAATTATATAATACGGAAGACCTTCGAAGTGAATTACGAAAAAACGGTCATACATTTACTGGCCATTCGGATACGGAAGTATTGTTAACCTCCTATATTCAATGGAAAGAAAAATGTGTGGATTATTTTAATGGGATTTTTGCATTCGCTATTTGGGACTCGCACGAACAAAAGCTTTTTGTAGCTAGGGATCGCTTAGGTGTGAAACCACTATTTTATGCCGAACGTAACGGCGGTTTTATTTTCGGCTCAGAATTAAAAGCAGTGCTTGCTCATCAAGATGTTTCACCTTCGATTTCTACTACTGGACTCTCTGAATTATTAAGCGTAGGGCCTTCCAGAAAACCGGGTTCTGGTGTGTTTGAACAAGTCAATGAATTAAGACCTGCTCATGCACTCACGGTATCACGTCAAGGATTGCGGGTTTGGCGATATTGGAACGTAAAAAGTGAACAACATACAGATAGCTTAGAAGAGACAGCTGAAAAAGTCCGTTACCTTGTGACCGATGCTGTAGAACGACAACTTGTATCAGACGTTCCACTTTGTACGTTTTTATCAGGTGGCGTTGACTCGAGTGCCATTACCGCGATCGCTGCTAATCATTATAAACGAGAAGGATTAGGACCGCTTCATACGTATTCCATAGACTATGAAGGAAATGACACTCACTTTAAAGCGAATGACTTTCAACCAAATGACGACACGCCTTGGATTAATAAGATGGTCGAAACATGCGGGACCATTCACCATTCATCCATCATTACACAGGACCAGCTTATTCATGAATTAACGGAAGCGGTGCATGTTCGAGATTTACCAGGCATGGCTGACGTTGACTCTTCCTTACTTTGGTTTTGTCGAGAAATTAAACAAGACTTTACAGTGGGACTTTCAGGAGAGTGCGCCGATGAAATCTTTGGTGGATATCCATGGTTCCATCAGCACGCAGATTTGTTTGGAAAAGGGTTTCCTTGGATGCGGTCAACACAAGAGCGTTCATCTTTGTTGAAGGATGATTGGCAACAAAAGCTGAAACTTGAGGATTTCGTCTCACAAGCTTTTTCAGAAGCTGTTAATGAAACGCCTAGACTTGATGGAGAGTCTGAAATTGATGCAAAACGTAGAGAACTATTCTATTTAAATATGACTTGGTTTATGACTACTTTGCTTGACCGAAAAGACCGCATGAGTATGGGAGCAAGTCTTGAGGTACGCGTACCATTCGCTGATCACCGATTAGTGGAATATGCGTGGAATATTCCTTGGGAAATAAAAATGGCTGGAAATCGAGAAAAAGGCATTTTGCGAAAAGCGTTGGAAGGATTATTACCTGACGAAATCCTCTACCGCAAAAAAAGTCCATATCCGAAAACGCATAATCCATACTATACAAATCAAGTTCAACTTTGGTTGAAAGATATATTAACGGATAAGAACTCCATTCTTCACGAAATCTTTGATCGTAACCGTTTAAATGAGCTTGTCGAGTCGAAAGGCAATGCATTTAAAACACCTTGGTTTGGTCAATTAATGACAGGACCTCAATTACTTGCTCACTTAGCACAAATGCATGTGTGGTTTAAAGATTATCAAATTCAATTGATTGATTAGTCTCTATATAGCTTCGGAGTCGCCGCCTCCACTCCAATCAGCAAAAACTTATAGATTTTAAAATGCTTTTACTGCTGCTAGTGAAACTGGTTATTAACGAAAAAGAGGATCGATGCTTTTAACATCGATCCTCTTTTTCGTTATTGAGTGATTCCGGTAAATATATAGATGGCATCTCTTAAAAAGGCTGCTGTTCCGGGTTGTTCTTT
>JBFIXW010000177.1:0-4160 GCA_041605715.1 Paenisporosarcina sp. | reverse complement strand
CGAACTCGTTTTAATCAAATAACCTTGTACACGTGGCCCAACGTCTAATTGTTCATTGTTATAAGAAGAAATAGCACCACATACGGGAATTCGCGCAAATTTATTTAATAGCGGGAAGATAGCATCTGAAATTTCTCCTCCCACATTTTCAAAGTAAACATCTATTCCATTTGGACATGCATCTTTTAAAGCTTCTTTCACATTTTGAGTTTTATAATTAATAGCTTCATCAAAACCTAATTCTTCAAGTAAGAACTTCACTTTTTCGTCTGAGCCTGCAATTCCGACTACATGTGCACCTTTAATTTTGGCTATTTGCCCTACAATAGAACCAACTGCACCAGCAGCTCCAGAAACAACTACTGTCTCACCTGCTTGTGGTTTTCCAATATCTAATAATCCGAAGTATGCTGTTAAGCCTGTCATACCCAACACGCTTAAATAAGTTGAAGCAGGTGCTATTGTATGATCAATTTTTCGAACAGATTTTTCATTTGCGATTGAGTATTCTTGCCATCCGAGTGCCCCTAAGACAACATCACCTTTTTCAAAGAAGGTTGACTTCGATTCTACAACTTGCCCAACAACTCCACTAGTTAGAACTTCGTTCAATTGAAATGGTGGAATATATGATTTTGCATCGTTCATTCGACCTCTTAAATACGGATCAACTGAAATGTAGACTGTTTTAATTAGGACTTCTCCTGCTTCTGGTTGCGAGATTGGCACATTTACTACTTCAAAATCATTATGTGTCGGCGTTCCTTTGGGTCTATTTTTTAATAAAATCTGTTTTTGCATGAGTTTCATCCTTTCAATTCCTTAAATATTATTTCACCATTTTCGACGGATCTACAAATCGATCGAATTCTTCTTCTGTTAAATACTTCGTTTCCATTGCGGCTTCTTTTAACGTTAACCCTTTTTCATGTGCAAGTTTCGCGATTTTTGCAGCTTTTTCATAGCCTACATGCGGATTTAGAGCTGTAACGAGCATTAAAGAATTATTCACATGCTTTTCTAGTTGTTCTTTGTTTGGTTCAATCCCCACCACACAATGATCATGGAAACTGCCGATGGAATCGCTCAGTAATCGAACGGATTGCATGAAATTATAAAAAATAACCGGTTTAAATACGTTCAGCTCAAAGTTCCCCTGACTTGCAGCTATTCCTATCGTCACATCATTCCCCATAACTTGAGTTGCAACCATAGTAATCGCTTCACTTTGAGTTGGATTCACTTTTCCAGGCATGATGGAGCTACCTGGTTCATTTGCAGGAATCGTAATTTCTCCAATTCCACTACGCGGTCCACTCGCTAGCCAACGTACATCATTCGCAATTTTCATGACGTCAGCAGCCAAGGCTTTTATGGCCCCATGAACATAGACCAATTGATCATGACTTGTCAGTGCATGAAATTTGTTTTCTGCAGAGGTAAATATAAAGCCTGTTTGTTGGCTAATATCTTTTGCTACGCGCTCTCCAAATTCAGGATGTGCATTAATACCCGTCCCGACGGCCGTTCCACCTATGGCAAGTTCCCGCACATGAACTAAACTTTCACGAATCATTTGTTCACACTTTCCAATCATATGTTTCCAGCCGCTCACTTCTTGGCCAAGTGTTAAAGGCGTTGCATCTTGCAGATGAGTTCGACCGATTTTAACGATGGATTCAAACGTTTTCTCTTGATTAGAAAGCGTGTCATGTAACACTTTTAATTTTGGTAATAAATTCTCATTAACCGCTATTACAGCTGCAATATGCATGGCAGTTGGAAACGAATCGTTTGAGCTTTGTGATTGATTGACATCATCATTAGGGTGTAAACGTTCGTCACTTTCATTTTCAATTAATAACTGATTACCCCGATTAGCAATGACTTCGTTTACATTCATATTGGTTTGCGTACCACTACCAGTTTGCCAAACAACAAGAGGAAAATGATCATTCCATTTACCTTTAATAATTTCATCACTAGCTTTAGATATGGCATCTTTTTTACTAGCTGATAAGTTGCCGAGCTGATGATTAACGATTGCAGCAGCTTTTTTCAAAATGGCATAGGCAGTAATCAATTCCATTGGCATTTTTTCAGAACCTATCGCAAAATTTTCTTTACTTCGTTGTGTTTGGGCACCCCAAAGTTTATCGGCCGGTACTTGAATCTCTCCAATAGAATCTCTTTCAATTCTAAAATCCATGAATAAAAACTCCTTCCTTTATCTACGTATTGCCTATTTAAAAGTCACACATCTTAAGTAAAATCATACGCCAATATACTGAATTATTAAAATCATCCGACTCCGTACCTATATGACACTTGTCATACTCTTCACTTGACGTTTGTGTCTTTTAATAGCTGCTCCTAATGCCTATTATTAAGGAACAGGATTTATTTATGAAAATTCAAACATTACAGATATTCAAGGAGGACGCTATGAGTAAAGAAAAAACAATGCAATTACGCAAACAAGTAGCTCAATTTGAAAAGTCCGATACGGCTGCAAGTGTTAAGCAAATTATTAACACGATTCCACCGTTCTTCATTTTATGGTTTTTGGCTTACCAAGCTTTAGACATCTCCATTTTCTTAACAATTGCTTTAGCAATTGTCGCATCAGGTTTCGTCGTTCGTGTATTCATCATTTTCCACGATTGTACGCACGGTTCCTTCTTTAAAAACAAAAAAGCAAACGCTATTTTAGGCACAATCACAGGGATTATAACCCTGTTTGCATATGAAAAGTGGAAACGCGATCACTCTATTCACCATGCCACTAGCAGTAACTTAGACAAACGCGGAACAGGCGATGTATGGGTTATGACAGTTGATGAATATATTGAAGCATCACCAGGCAGACGTTTTGCTTATCGTTTATACCGAAATCCTATCGTTATGTTTGGTCTTGGACCATTATTTTTATACTTAGTATCTAACCGTTTTAACCGCAAGGATGCTCGTCCTAAAGAACGTAACAACACCTATTTCATTAATGCTGCAATTGTTGCATTATATGGAGGTATGATTTGGTGGATCGGCTTACCAGCATTCGCGATTATCCAAGGTACTATTTTAATCGTGGCAGGTTCATTTGGAATTTGGTTATTCTATGTTCAACATCAATTCGAAGATTCTTATTTCGAAGATGAAGATCAATGGGATTATGTGAAAGCTGCAGTTGATGGCAGCTCATTCTACAAGTTACCAAAAGTTCTTCAATGGTTAACAGGAAACATTGGCTATCACCACGTGCATCATTTAAGCCCACGAGTGCCAAATTACAACTTAGAACAAGCTCATGAACTAACACCACCTCTTCACCAAGCAACAACCATTACGCTAAAAACAAGTTTGAAGTCAATTCGATTCCGTTTATATGATGAAACGAAGAAAACTTTCGTTGGATTTAAAGAAATTCAACATTTACTTAACAATACGAAAACAACACTTCAACGCTCTAGCGTTCAAGAAAAATAAGAGTTTAGAAAACCATTCCGAACGTGGAATGGTTTTTCTGTCTGTTATACTATTTAGAAAAGCGGAGTGCGACTGTATCAACAAAATTAATTCTTGAAATTCTTTATTAATTTATTCACCCATTTTCATGTCCTGGAGGTTCCTATGCAAAAGTGGTATCACATTTTCCCTAAAAATCCTTACATCAGTATTTACGTATGGATTATTTTTTGTATTTTGCCCTTATTTTATATATTCAAGTCTTATTCACCTTTAGAAAGTTTACTAGGACTTTTACTCGTTGTGAGTTTCTTTCTTTCTTATAGACAATCTTTTGTTTCCAAGGGATGGCGTATGTATGTCTGGGTTGCCTTTCAAATTGTGATTAGCATCACCCTCATCATTCTTTTCGGATACTTTTTCTTTTCATTGTTCTTAGCCTTTTTTATTGGAAACATACGCAACAGAGCTGGTTTTATTACGATGTTTGTCATTCATCTCGTGACGACAATGATTTCAGTGAGTATTGGATTTTTCACGCAGTATGAGCTTTTCGTTACGCAATTTCCTTTCATTCTCATCGGAGTGATTGGTGTAATTTTGCTGCCCTTTAATTCTCACAATCAAATTAAAACGGAGAAACTTGAAGGTCAATTAGAGGATGCGAATAAACGAATTTCTCAGCTTTTGGTTAT
>JBFIXW010000176.1:0-4220 GCA_041605715.1 Paenisporosarcina sp. | reverse complement strand
TTGCTTTCTTACATTTGGAAAATCGTCGAAGGAAAAGGCTATAGACTAGGGAATGTGGATTGCACGATCATCGCTCAAGCACCAAAAATGGCACCGTATATTAATCAAATGCGTGACGTAATTGCGGAGTTGCTAAATGCAGACCCATCTCAAGTAAATGTCAAAGCCACGACAACTGAAAAACTAGGTTTTACAGGGCGTGGAGAAGGCATCGCGGCACAAGCTACGATATTGCTCATACAAAACTAAGGTTCAACGTGTTAAAATGAACAAAGTTTAGCACGTATTCGAGGAGGAAACACACATGACACAAGAAGTTCGCGTACGTTACGCACCGAGTCCAACAGGAAACTTACATATTGGTGGAGCTCGTACTGCTTTATTTAACTATTTATTTGCCCGCCATCATGGTGGGAAATTCATCGTTCGTATTGAAGATACAGATATCGAACGTAATATTGAAGGTGGAGAGCTTTCACAACTAGAAAACTTGAAATGGCTTGGCATTGACTATGATGAGTCCGTTGATATTGGTGGACCTTACGCCCCGTACCGTCAAATGGAGCGTCTTGATATTTATCAAAAACATGCTGAAGAAATGCTTGAGAACGGTCATGCTTATAAATGTTTCTGTTCAACAGATGAACTAGAAGCTGAACGCGAAGCTCAAAAGGCAAAAGGCGTTGCTGCCCCGATGTATAAGGGGACATGCCGCAACCTTACAAAAGAAGAAGTGGCAGAGAAAGAAGCTACAGGTCTTTCACATACAATTCGTATGCGCGTTCCTGCAGATGTGACGTACACGTTTAAAGATTTAGTGCGTGGACCTGTCACGTTTGAATCAAAAGACGTGGGTGACTGGGTGTTGGTAAAAGCGAATGGTATCCCAACGTATAACTATGCAGTCGTTTTAGATGATTACTTCATGAAAATTTCGCATGTTTTCCGTGGAGAAGAGCATTTATCGAATACACCAAAACAAATCATGGTGTTCCAATCATTTGGTTGGGAAGCGCCTAAATATGGTCACATGACGTTGATCATTAACGAAAATCGTAAAAAACTTTCAAAGCGTGATGAGTCAATCATTCAATTCGTGGCTCAATATAAAGATTTGGGATACATTCCTGAAGCGATGTTTAACTTCTTTGCTTTACTTGGATGGTCTCCTGAAGGTGAAGATGAAATTTTCTCGAAAGAAGATTTCATTCGCATGTTCGATGTAAATCGTTTGTCAAAATCACCATCTATGTTTGATAAACAAAAATTAACGTGGATGAACAATCAATATGTGAAGCAAATGTCTTTAGAAGAAGTAGTGGAATTAGCATTGCCACATCTTCAAAAAGCGGGCCGTTTACCTGAAACACTGTCGGCTGAAGAAAAACAGTGGGCAACAGATGTAATTGCGTTGTACCATGAGCAAATGAGCTTCGGTGCAGAAATTACTGAGCTAACTGACCTATTCTTTAAAGATGAACTTGCATATGATGAAGAAGCGACGGATGTTTTATCTGGTGAGCAAGTGCCGGAAGTGATGGCTGCATTTAAAGTGCAACTCGAACAAATGGACGTATTAGAACCAGATGCAATTAAAGCTGCAATCAAAGCGGTTCAAAAAGAAACAGGACATAAAGGAAAGAACCTGTTCATGCCAATTCGTGTTGTAACGACTGGTCAAACGCATGGTCCTGAATTACCTAATGCCATCGCGTTAATCGGGAAAGAAAAAGTAATTGCGCGCGTTGAAAAGTACGCGAAACAATAAGTTTGACATTCCTGCATGATGGTGTGAAAATGAAGCTATCTTTTAACTGCATACATCAAGAAAGCTTTGATGAGGAGAAGTACATATGGCAAGCTCTTTAGAGAGGACCACCACCGGCTGAAAGTGGTCTGAGCCTAGGCACTATGGAAATGCACCTCTGAGCGCTCAGCTGAAACAATTAGTAAGCGAGCCGATTCATCTACGTTACAGATGCCAAGCGGGAAGGATTGCTTTATCTCCTTTCAATCAGAGTGGAACCACGCCTATACAGCGTCTCTGTCATTCATTTGACAGCGGCGCTTTTTTTATTGGAATGAAAAAGGTTTTGCTTTTAAGTAGTTAACTTGGTTATGAGATGGGTTTGATTGATAAATGTGTGATTTTGATTGATAAATCCTCAGATTGATTGATAAAACGTCAGTTTGATTGATAAACACGCAGATTTGAGCGATAAACTTTTTTGCAATCAAAATAGTAAGTCGAAATGAGACAAAGGAGGAGAGCGTTATGTTTTCGCGCATGAAAGAAGATATAGAAGTCGTATTTGAACAAGATCCAGCTGCCAGACGTGTCGTGGAAGTGGTTTTAACCTATGCGGGACTCCACGCAATTTGGTCACATCGAGTGGCGCATGCGCTATTTAAGCGTAAATTATTTTTCCTAGCACGAGCTGTTTCTCAAGTGAGTCGCTTTTTCACGGGAATTGAGATCCATCCTGGTGCGAAAATCGGTCGTCGTTTCTTCATTGACCACGGTATGGGTATTGTCATTGGGGAAACATGTGAAATCGGAAATGATGTAACAATTTTCCAAGGTGTCACATTAGGTGGTACAGGGAAAGAGCGAGGAAAACGTCATCCGACATTACATGATAACGTCTTGGTGGCAACCGGTGCGAAAGTGTTAGGCTCTATCACAATTGGTGAAAATAGTAAGGTCGGTGCGGGTTCAGTTGTCTTAAAAAACGTGCCTCCTAATGCAACCGTAGTGGGGATACCAGGTACAGTCGTTATCCAAGATGGCGTAAAAGTAAAGCGCAATTTGGACCATCAAGATTTACCGGATCCAGTCACTGATAAATGCGATATGTTGGAGCATAAAATTAGCGTATTACGAGATGAAGTGAAACGTTTGAGTGACGAGATAGAAAAGGAGCGAACTGTGAAATGAGTATTCAAATTTACAACACATTAACGCGTCAAAAAGAGCCTTTTATTCCTTTAGAAGAAGGAAAGGTCAAAATGTATGTATGTGGACCAACTGTTTACAATTACATTCACATTGGGAATTCCCGTCCTGTTATTGTTTATGATACAGTTCGTCGCTATTTAACGTATCGTGGGTTTGAAGTGAATTTCGTTTCTAATTTTACAGATGTGGACGACAAAATTATCAAAACGGCCAATGAACTCGGAGAAGAAGTGTCGGAATTAACGGAGAGATTCATCGCTGCGTATTTTGAAGACGTTACCGCTTTAGGGTGCAAAAAAGCGGATGCCCATCCACGTGTGACTGAACATATGGACAGCATCATTGAATTTGTTGGAGTATTGATTGAAAAAGGCTTTGCTTACGAATCTCAAGGAGACGTCTATTACCGAACGCGTAAATTTGAGGGGTATGGCAAATTATCTCATCAATCAGTCGATGATTTAAAAATTGGTGCGCGCATTGAAACGGGAGAAAAGAAAGAGGATGCACTCGACTTTGCTCTTTGGAAAGATGCGAAACCAGGTGAGATTTCTTGGGATAGTCCTTGGGGTAAAGGGCGTCCGGGATGGCATATTGAATGTTCCGTTATGGTTCGTGAAATTTTAGGGGATACCATCGATATTCATGCAGGTGGACAAGATTTAACATTCCCTCATCATGAAAATGAAATTGCTCAGTCTGAAGCTTATACAGGAAAACAATTTGCTCGCTACTGGATGCATAATGGATATATTAATATTGATAATGAAAAGATGTCAAAATCACTCGGTAACTTTGTATTGGTGAATGATATTCGCAAGCAAATTGATCCACAAGTATTGCGTTTCTTTATGATGTCCGTACATTATCGCAACCCGATTAATTTCTCCCAAGAACTTGTGGAGAATGCAAAAGCTGGGTTAGAGCGTATTCGAACGTCATATGCGAATTTAGCACATCGTCTAGAAGCTTCACCAGAACTTGGCGATCATGCAGATATTTGGTTGCATAAAATTGAAGAGGTTAAAACGCAATTTGTTAAGTCGATGGATGACGACTTTAACACTGCTAATGGGATTGCTGCTTTATTTGAACTTTCGAGTTTAGCGAATACGTATTTGATGGAGGCTCATACAGAAGCGAAAGTTCTTGAGAACTTTATGAGTACATTAAAAGAGTTAGCGGGTGTTCTTGGAATTGAAATGGATGTTCAAAAAGAAGTGCTCGATGAAGAAATCGATGCTTTAATTGAAGAAAGAAT
>JBFIXW010000175.1:0-4225 GCA_041605715.1 Paenisporosarcina sp. | reverse complement strand
TATTATCTATATAAACAGATTAAACTAGTTATTGGCAACATTAATTTTTGAAAACAGGAAATTTTTCGTGAATTCATACTCATTTAAAAAGAGAGTATATGGGCCCTATAGGAATCCATATACTCTCTAACTATGAGATTTTAAAAGATTAAGAAATTATTCTTTGCCTTCAATGAAAGCCCACTTGTAGCTATAATCTCCACCGAATTGGTGAGATACTACACCTTTTACGTATGGTTTTACAAGTTGCATAGAACCACGTTGGTAGTTAGGTGAAATTCCGAAATCTTCACCAACAAGAATTTTTTCAGCTTCAGCCATTGCATTCCAACGAGCTTCTGGATCAGCAGCTAATTCACCTGCAGCAGCTGTAATTAATTCATCATACTTAGCATTTGAGTAAGACATTTGGTTGTTACCACCATCAGTCACGAACAAGTTCATGAATGTGTATGGATCTTGGAAGTCAGGACCCCATCCAGCACCTTGAATATCGTAATCTTGTGCAGTATCAAGGTCTAAACGAACAGCGAATGGTACTTGTTTAAGGTTAAGAGTTAACCCTTCAAGAGTACCTTCCATTTGTGATTTGAAGTACTCGTCCATTTTTTTAGCAAGATCTGAGTCTCCACCTAATAATTCAAGAGTTAATTCAGTAACACCTAGCTCAGCTAAACCTTTTTCCCAAGCAGCTTTCGCTTCTTCAGGATTGTAAGCAACTAGGTCGCCATTGATATCACGGAAGTCATTAGCGTTCTCATCAAAAGTGAATTCAGCAGGTACTAAGTAATTAGCAGGTACAGAACCATTATTTAGAACTACATTTACTAAATCTTCTTTGTTGTAAGATTTAGCAATTGCTTCACGAATGTTTTTGTTTGCAAGAGGTGTTGCTTTACCATTACGCTCTTGGTTAAATTTGAAGTAGAATACTACTGAATCTTTTTCTTTTAGTAATTCTGGATCATTTGCATATTGTGCAGCAAACTCACCTGAAAGACCTGTGCGGTCAACTTCACCAGTTTTGTAAAGGTTAACAGCAGTTGCTGTTTCTTTAACTACATCATAATTGATTTGAGTAAGTTTTACATTTTCTGCATCCCAGTACTGATCATTCTTAACTAATGACCATGAAGATCCTGTTCCATCCCACTCAGTAAGAGTGAAAGGTCCATTAGAAATCAAAGCATCTGAGTTTGTAGCATAAGCGTCACCTTGTTCAGTAACGAATTTCTCATTAAGTGGTAAGTAAGTTCCGAAAGCCATTAAAGAAAGGAAGTAAGGAACTGGTTTTTCTAAAGTTACTTCTAAAGTTTTTTCATCAAGAGCTTTAACACCTAACTCGTTAAAGTCAACTGAACCTTCAGAAATTTCTGTTGCATTTTTAAGTACGCCAGACATCATGTATGGGCCGTACTCAGAAGCAGTGTCAGGGTTCATTGCACGTTTCCATGCGAACTCGAAATCACCAGCAGTTACAGCATCACCGTTAGACCATTTAGCGTCACGGATTGTGAATGTGTAAACTAAACCATCTTCAGAAATTGTAGGCTCGCCTTCAGCCATAGCTGGAACAGCTACATTTTCTTGGTTCAAACGGTATAAACCTTCAGCTACGTTGTTTAAAAGATCAAATCCTACTGAATCTGTTACAAGTGAAGAATCCATTGTTGGAATCTCTGAACCTGCGATTAGATTAAGAACTTGCTCCTCTTCAACTGCAACTTCTGTTTCTTCCCCATCTTTACCGTCAGTAGAAGGTGTTTTAGTTCCTTCTTCTTTTTCGTCGCCGCCACATGCAGCTAAGAAAACACTAAGTACTAACATTAGGCTTAATAGCCAAACTAACTTGCTCTTCTTCACAAAGTTGACCCCCTTAAGTTTTCTGAAAAATTGGTACAATGTTTATTATACATAATCTAAAAAATCTGTACAGTCTTTTTTTGAATATTTTTTACACTTATGTAACAGAAAGATTACAGTAATATAACAAAACCCTTGGCATAAAAGGCTTTTTTAAGAATTGTGAATATTTAATTTTGTGTAAAAATTTTTGATTTTTTTTATTAATTTTAATACAATATGTAAAGGATTGAGGTGTATAACTTGAAAAAGAAGTTCGTAATATTTGTTGTTTTGCAATTATTGATTGTGACAATCATGTTTCTGTACTACCAGAAGGTGGGGTTAACTCCATATATTAATTCATCGTTTTTCGTTGGAGGAACACTTGTTTTTGTTGGACTAATTGTTTATGTTGTTTCAAATGGATTTTTTGATATCTTCACGATGAGCATGAGAAAAGCATTTACTCCTCAACGTTATCAAAAAGAAACGGAATCGATGCGATCACCATCAGATATTTTAGATTTTCCATCTGTACCATTTTTTCAACTAGGTGGGTCCATTTTACTTTGTATGTTAGTGGCTTTGGCAATTTATTTTATGTAATTTTTTTACTTGATTTTGGAGTTTCTTCTATAATATAATAACAATCAAAATATACGTTAATTGCTAAGACGAAGAGTAGTACATTTGAATGGGCAGTATAGAGAATCTGTGGTTGGTGAAAACAGATCTTCCCTTCAAATCGAATGGACTTCAGAGCATATTCGGCGAACTTGTATAAGTGTAGTCGAATACGTCCCCTTCACGTTACGAAGTTAAAGAGGTCAAGAAACTTTGACAATCTGGGTGGTACCACGGATTCACACATCATTCGTCCCTTTTTAGGGAGATTGATGTGTTTTTTTATTTTTAAGGAGGAATATAAACATGAAAAAGATTTTTTCAGGTGTCCAACCAACTGGTGTTGTTACTCTAGGTAACTACATCGGCGCATTCCGTCAATTTACAACATTACAAGATGAATACGAATGTTTATTTTGTATTGTAGATCAACATGCTATTACGGTACCTCAGGATCGCTTAAAGCTACGAGAATCTATCCGTTCTCTTGCGGCTCTTTATTTAGCAGTTGGCATTGACCCACAAAAAGCAACTTTGTTTATTCAATCTGAAGTTCCAGCTCATGCCCAGGCTGGGTGGATTATGCAATGTATTTCTTACATTGGCGAACTTGAGCGTATGACTCAATTTAAAGATAAGAGTGAAGGAAAAGATGGCGTATCTGCTTCTTTATTAACCTACCCTCCTCTTATGGCAGCTGACATACTTCTTTACCAAACAGATATTGTTCCAGTTGGGGATGATCAAAAACAACATGTTGAGTTAACACGTGATCTAGCAGAGCGATTTAACAAGCGTTATAACGATATTTTAACCATTCCAGAGATTCGCTTACCAAAAAATGGCGCACGAATTAAATCACTCCAAGATCCGTTAAAGAAAATGAGTAAATCGGATCCGAATAAAAAATCTACCATCACTTTATTAGATACGCCTAAAGAAATTGAAAAGAAAATTAAAAGTGCAGTTACAGATTCTGAAGGTATTGTTGCTTTTGATGTTGAGAATAAACCGGGAGTATCGAATCTGTTAATCATTGAATCAGCTTTAACAGGAACGTCAATTGAAGATTTAGTTGCACAATATAAAGGTGTTGGATATGGAGATTTTAAAGCATCGGTTGCTAAGAGTGTTATTGATCACTTAACACCCATTCAAGAACGTTATGAGACTCTTCTACATTCCGAACAATTGGATGACATCTTAGATGAAGGTGCTAGAAAAGCAAATGCCATGGCTCAGAAAACTCTTAAAAAAATGGAGAACGCGATGGGCTTGGGTAGAAAACGATAATCGTTAAAAGTACGAAAGAGCAAACGAATACGAAAAAATCGGGTGTCTGGAAGATAAATAGCCAGACACTTTTCCATGAATACCCAAGGGATCGATAGTTCATATAATAAAGCACATGTGAGCAACTCATTACGACAAGAATATAACAAGCAACAAAAGACATCCATTTAACCAAGTACCGCATCCTTTTGTACTAGCATATGATTGTTTCTATACCTTCATACAAAAATGTATTTAGTCCAAACAGAATCCCCACAACTACCAAAGTTGTGGGGATTCAACATTTTAATGGGGAACCGTTAGTATGTTTTTAAGTTGAGCTTTCACTCTCAAGTGTCATTCTTTCACTTTCAAACAGAGATCTTTCACGTTCACTCCATTTCGGATTCTACGCGCAAAAGCCCAGGAGTTTCCAACAGCAACGGCTGCTTTAGCAGCCCTAATTAGCTCGTTTACGCTTCGC
>JBFIXW010000174.1:0-4290 GCA_041605715.1 Paenisporosarcina sp. | reverse complement strand
GGATAAAAAAAGACTGATTTAATGCGCTAAACACATTAAATCAGTCTTCCTTCTTTAACTATCTTTCTTAAGTAAAACCATCGTTTCATCGAATTCTTTTTCAATTTCTTCATTGCGTTTATAAGTAAATAAACTCACTACTACAGCAACGATTAAACATAAGATAAACCCTGGAACGATTTCATACATTAAGCCTTTGAGTTCTTCATTATTCCCCCAAATAACAACGGTAATGGCTCCAACAATCATCCCTGATAATGCTCCCCAAGAAGTTAGCTTTCTCCAGAACAATGAAAGTAAGATTATTGGACCAAATGCTCCACCGAAGCCAGCCCATGCATATGCAACTAATTCTAAAATTGTAGCGTTTTTCTCCCATGCAATGAACATCGCAATTAAGGAAATCGCCAATACCGCAATTCGCCCAAACGTTACATATTGTTTATCGGTTGACCCTTTTTTAATTACAACTTTATAAATATCTTCAATTAACGCAGATGATGTAACGATTAATTGAGATGAAATTGTACTCATTATCGCTGCCAATACAGCCGCTAACATAATTCCTGCGATGAACGGATGGAATAGGAATTGTCCCAAAGTGATGAATACCGTTTCAGGATCCCCTAATTCATTTCCAGGATTTTGTTGGAAATAAGCAATACCAATTAAGGCAGTCGCTAGTGCCCCAAATAGACTTATAACCATCCAGCCGATACCAATTCGACGAGCATGTTTCGTTTCTTTAACAGATGATATTGCCATAAAACGAACAATAATATGAGGTTGACCGAAATAACCAAGTCCCCATGCAACTGCAGATAACACACCTAATACTGATGCACCTTCAAGCATACTCAAACGTGATGGATCCACTTCACGGATACTTTCAGTGGCACCATCAAATCCACCAACGATGAACAAACCGACAACTGGCACTAAGATTAACGCCAAGAACATGATGACTCCCTGAACAAAGTCAGTATAACTTACTGCTAAAAACCCTCCGAATAATGTGTAAGCGATAACAACAGCAGATACGATTAATAATCCCGTGTGGTAATCAAGTCCGAATGAACTTTCAAAGAAAAGTCCACCTGCAACCATTCCTGACGATACGTAAAATGTGAAGAATAGTAAGATGATAATTCCAGAAACAATACGCAATGCTCTAGAAGCATCTTTTAATCGATTCTCCAAGAAGCTTGGAATGGTAATAGAATCATTCGTGACTTGTGAATAAACACGTAAACGCGGAGCTACTAATAGCCAGTTAAGATAAGCCCCAATAGTTAAACCAACCGCAATCCATGCTTCGACTAATCCAGAAGCATAGATAGCACCTGGTAGACCCATTAGTAACCAACCTGACATGTCAGATGCACCAGCACTAAGCGCTGTTACAGAGGGTCCTAATGAACGGCCTCCTAACATGTAATCCGTTAAATTGGATGTTCTTCTGAACGAATAATAACCAATGAAAAGCATAGCTGCCATGTAAATAATAATTGCAATTAATTGATACCCATAATCACTCATACTTGTTCCTCCTTTGTATTTTATTATGGTTCTTCTATTACATCATAACATGCATACAGAAGAAGGACGAGGGGTGTCCATGAAAAACATCTCCACAAAACACAGGATTACCAACGTTTTACAGATGAATTTATTTCCCAGGAAATATGTCGAATTATGGGTTCGATACTTTTTCTTTAGACATTTCATGTAATAGATTTTTTGGAATTTGCCTGAAGTTGTCATTGGATAGGTATCCGTAATTTCAATAAATCTTGGTATCTTATGATGTGAAATCTTACCTTAACAATAATCACGAACTTCATCCACATTTAATTCCGTATTATCTTTAGGAATGATCCAAGCCATTAGTTCTTCTCCATACTTTGGCTCAGGTACCCCAACCACTTGAACAACTTGTGTTTGTGGATGTTGAAAAAACTCCTCGATTTCACGAGGGTATACATTTTCTCCTCCACGAATCACCATATTTTTAATACGCCCGGTTATTTTAATGTATCCATCGGAATCCATAATTGCTATGTCTCCAGTATGTAACCACCCTTCACTGTCGATAGCTTTTCATCACTTCTACTGGGCAAGGAGATCCCCCCATAATACCTGTGCGTAAGCTTGATGTATCAAATCGACTGTAATCTGGATGATTTAATTTGGCAATAATCATCGTTGGTACTTTATGAAGTGCGGTACACTTTTCATCTTAGAAAGCTTGAAGTACTCGTTTTGGCTCGAATTGTTTTACTAACTTAACCATAAAAATTAAGATTCATGCTATTATGTAAGGAACAATTATACGATCAGAATTCCTCGGGGCAAGGTGAAATTCCTTACCGGCGGTGAGCAGAGCATAGTCTGTAAGTCCGTGACCCGGTACTTGTAAAAGTATCGGTGGAGTTGGTGAAAATCCAACACCGACAGTATAGTCTGGATGGGAGAGGAATTCTGAAACGTTTATTTGTTATGAATAAAAAGGAGGTTTAGTTTTAGAACACGGAAATTCATAAAAATAAATTGACTAAATATATTTACTTGATTCGACGTTTTTTATCTTTGCTATATTTATGCTTTTCGTGTACTTATAAAAAGGGTGCACGAGTTTATTAGATATGCACAAACTTCTGAAATCTCTTTTCTTACCACCCAATCGCCCCTTGGTGGAAAATCCAAATACCTTTTAATCATCATTTTATAATTAAATATGCTAGCTAGAAGGAGGTTACTTCATTTGTTCACCGGAATTATTGAAGAGATTGGTTTCATAACTTCCATACAACGTAAGCCTCGTGCGCTTGAAATAACCATTCGTGCAAAAAATGTCTTAGATGATGTAAAAAAAGGAGACAGCATCTCTGTAAATGGCGTCTGTTTAACAGTCTCTTCTTTTACACATGAGCTTTTCGTAGTGGATGTAATTCCAGAAACTTTTAATTCAACTACATTATCTTTATTAAAAATGAATTCTAAAGTCAATTTAGAAAGAGCAATGGCTGCGAAAGGTCGGTTCGGTGGTCATTTCGTCAGTGGCCACGTTGATGGGATTGGTGTAATCCGCTCGATTAAAAAAGAAACCAATGCTATTTCCAAGAGAATCGAATTAAATCCTAGCCTCATGAAATATATGATGGTCAAAGGTTCTGTTTCAATTGACGGCACGTCATTAACCGTATTTCATGTCGATCGAACATCGATCACAATTTCATTAATTCCAACAACACAAAGTGATTCCTTGCTTGGTCAAAAAGGAATTGGAGAAAAAGTGAATATTGAATGTGACATGCTTGCCAAATACTCAGAACAACTACAGAAATCATCAACAAATATGTCGAAGGAATGGCTTCAAGAACACGGTTTTTAAAGGAGGATTCACATGTTTTATACAGTTGAAGAAGCAGTAGGAGCCTTATCAAAAGGACTAGCCATCATCGTAGTTGATGACGAAGATCGAGAAAATGAAGGAGACTTTGTTGCATTAGCTGAGTTCGCGACACCTGAAGTAATTAATTTAATGGCTTCAGAAGGCAGAGGGCTTATTTGCGTTCCATTAGCTGAAAAACGGGCTCGTCAATTGCAGTTTGGTTTAATGACAGATCAAAATACAGATCCTTATGGTACAGCATTCACGATTAGTGTCGATCATAAAGATACAACGACGGGTATTAGTGCATTCGAACGTTCTCATACCATCCTTCAGATGATTAATCGTGATTCGACAGCTACGGATTTTAAAAGACCTGGACATGTATTCCCGCTAATTGCAAAAGATGGTGGTGTACTTAAAAGAGCTGGTCATACTGAAGCAGCAGTAGATCTAGCTTTATTAGCAGGATCTTCACCAGCAGGAGTTATTTGTGAAATTATGAATGACGATGGCTCAATGGCACGACTCGATGATTTGATGCTCATAGCTAAACGTTTAAATATCGGAATCTTAACCATTGCCGATTTAATTTCATATAAACGAAAACACGAGAAACTGATTACACGCGAAGTGGAAATAAACTTACCTACTGAATATGGGGACTTTAAAGTAGTTGGTTACACAGAAACCTTAACCGGCAAAGAACATATCGCTCTTATTAAAGGAGACATTTCAGAAGAAACACCCGTCCTTACTCGGGTACATTCAGAATGTTTGACTGGCGATGTATTTTCTTCTAGAAGATGTGATTGTGGTTCACAACTGCATTCATCTTTAAAACAGATTGAGGCTGCGGGATCAGGTGTGCTACTTTATATGCGTCAAGAAGGCCG
>JBFIXW010000173.1:0-4314 GCA_041605715.1 Paenisporosarcina sp. | reverse complement strand
TGAAGTTTATATAACCGATATTAAGCAAACTCGTCGTGCATTGAATGAAATTGGTGATCAAATTGGGGCGAATATCATTGTCTCTTCAGGGGAATTAAGGGAGAGTAATAAATCATTTGTGGCACAAGCTACACTAATTTCAAACTTAGTCATTCTTTTAGCCATTGTGTTGTTTGGGATATTGGGATGGTATATTTCTCGAATGATTGTCAATCCAATTAGGAAATTACAAGTCTTAATGAAGCAAGCTGGAGATGGTGATTTAACAGTTCAAGGTGATTATCGTTCAAAAGACGAAGTAGGTCAGTTGAACGCGTCATTTAACGACATGACATCAACTTTAAGAACGATTCTACAACAAGTTACAAACACATCTGAACTAGTTGCAGCTTCTTCTGAAGAGTTAACAGCGAACTCAGAAGAAACAACGAAAGCAACTGAAATGATTGCACATACGATGGAAGAAATGGCGAATGGTTCAACACAACAGATTCAAAGTGTTGAAGAAACGGTTGTCATTGTGAAAGAAGTTTCTACAGGTGTAACCCAAATTGCAGCAAACGCTAGACAAGTTGAAATTACAGCAAATGAAGCGTCAGAAAAAGCAGTTCATGGAAATGAAGCCATTGGTCAAGCCATTTCACAAATGAAATCGATTAACAACACAGTGAATGGATTGTCAGGTGTTGTAAGAGGTTTAGGTGAGAAGTCAAACGAAATTGGCCAGATTATAGAATCGATTACGAATATAGCTTCACAAACGAATTTATTGGCATTAAATGCAGCGATTGAAGCTGCACGTGCTGGAGAGCAAGGTAGAGGGTTTGCGGTAGTAGCTGATGAAGTTCGAAAATTGGCTGAAGAATCGGCTAAATCTGCTCAACAAATTGCTAGTTTAATATCGTCCATTCAAGGTCAAACACATGAAGCTGTTCAGTCAATGGACCTAGCAACTGAGGAAGTAAATACTGGAATTTCTGTGGTGAATAAAGCCGGAGAGTCCTTCCAACAAATTCAGCACTCTGTTTCACAAGTGGCAAATGAAATACAAGAAGTGTCTATAGCGATTGAACAAATTTCTAAGAGTACGGATCAAATCGTTTCTAATGTAGACGTGATTGCTGAAGTATCTGAAACGGTATCAGCTGGTACTCAAAATGTCTCCGCTGCTTCAGAAGAGCAATTAGCAAGTATGGAAGAAATCGCTTCTTCTTCATCTGCTCTTTCTCAAATGGCGGAAGATTTGCAAGTGATGATTAATAAATTCAAAGTATAAAGTAAAACCCGCGATCAGTCTTCACTGATTTGCGGGTTTTCGTTTGAGTGCCAATAGTCAAATGTGGGGCCTTTATTGCCGGAACTTGGATCAGTCATAGGAAGCGGGACTTGCTCAATATCATGTAAAACTTGAGGTCGGTCGCTTTCTTCGCTGGTCCTGACATTGTATGACATTCCTTCAGGGTAAGCGCCTACGATTTTGAAATCATCACTGCACTCTAACCTTTTGTGTCCTGTGCCAGCAGGCAATAGAAGGACATCTCCAGATTGAACGGTTAGTTCCTCACCCTTTTCGCCACCTATGATTAACCGAGCAGTTCCGGCTTTCACGCCTAAAACTTCATGAACGTTACTGTGATAATGATGGTACCAAAATACGCCATTAACCCAGCTGTTCTTCCAGTTATGTGTATTAAAAGTATCCTCAATGTCTGTGGTTCTGCCTTGAAGAGCTCCTTGAACTATATGGACGGGCAAGGTAGGATGATTGGGAATAAACCCGTCATCTTTGAAATTAAACACAAAAGTATTCATCGACAACAACTCCTTTTTAAAATACGTGTTAGAAGACATTTATCCAACCTCATGATTAAATAAGCTAAACGAATAGGAGGGAGTCAAAATGACTATCCTTTTTGAAGAAAAGATCAATGGGGAAGTCTATCACCTGAAGACTTTGTCCTTTGCAAATAAATCTGAAGTACTTTCTTTACAAGTTGATACAATAGCTTCGATAAATATGCCCGATTCTCTTCAACCCTTATCGGAGTGTGAAATAGACGTAATTTTATCGGGGAAAGGCCTAGTGGTTGGTGTTTATTCTAATGAAGCGTTGGTTGCGTTTCGTGTCTTACTGGAACCACCATTGGGTAATGAACATTTAGGTTTAGACATCGGTTTAATGAATCAACAATTAAGTGAATCTATTTATCAAGAAATCTCCATTGTGCATCCACATTTTCGAGGAATGGGCCTTCAACAACTGATGGGGCAATTATTAATGAAAGAAGTCGAAGAAAAGAATTATCGATTTGTTCTGGCCACTGTTGCTCCTTTCAATATTCCCAGTCTTAAGGATAAATTCTCACATGGATTAGAAATTGCTGCTTTAAAGGTTAAATATGGTGGTATGCTTCGTTATATCTTTGTTAAAGATTTAAAGTTGGATTCTGAATTTGCTAAAAGAGAACATCGTATTCCCATGGGAAATATCGAAAAACAACAAGCCGTTTTGGATTTAGGATGGCGAGGAGTGGGAATACAGTATATTCAAGACAAATGGTTTGTCATTTATAAGCGGAAATTTAACTAAAGGAGGAGAATGGATGAAGGATTGCATCATTATCGGTGGGGGACCGGCAGGATTAAACGCCGCATTAGTCCTTGGCAGAGCAAGGCGAGATATTATAGTTGTCGATCATAACAATGCTCGAAATAAAGTCACGCAAGCAGCACACGGTTTTATTACAAGGGAAGGAATCAATCCATCCGAATTTCGCGAAATTGCACATCAAGAATTAAAAGCTTATCCATCTGTTGAAATTGTTTCTGAGCAAGTAGTTAAATTGGAAACAGTGAAAGACGGCTTTAAGGTAACAACGGATAGGGGATATCATTGGGAATGCCGAAAAGTCATATTGGCAACAGGTGTAAAGGAGAAGTTCCCCAATATTCCAACACTACAAGACTTTTACGGAACGAGTATTTTTAATTGCCCGTATTGTGATGGATGGGAATACAATGACCAGCCTTTAGCGGTGTTTGGCAGAGTAGATTATACGATACATATGGCGGGAATCTTGAAGAATTGGTCTCAAGATTTAACCATTTTTACAAATGGGAAAGAATTAACTCGCTCTCAAAAGAAGGAAATTCAAACGTTAAATATCCAAGTTGAAACAGAAACAATCAAACGATTACACGGCGAAACAGGTCAATTAACTAGCGTAGAACTAGAATCTGGAAAACATATTGGAAGAGTCGGTGGATTTATAACCCCAGAATTGATTCAAGCATCCGACCTTGGTCAGCAGGTTGGACTTGTATTGGATGATATGGGAGGCTATAAATCGGATGAAGTAGGTCATACTGATATTCCTCATTTGTTTGTGGCAGGAGAAGCATCTAGAATATATCCGTCCCAATTAATAATAGCGGCTGCAAGTGGTGTTCAAGCTGCGATGGCAGTCAATGTGGAATTAACTCATGATGGAATATTTGGTAGTATCCCAATGGAGAAAATGTAAAACAACGGCTATTTTTATTAGAAAATTAGATGGAATTAGGTATTATGACAGGTGGAATATTGGTAAAAATTATTCCATTATTTACAACTAGTAATATAAACTTACCTAAAATGTAACCAAATTTCAGTCATACTGTCATGAAACTGTAATGTTTAAGTGTTATTTTATTTCTATTAACGAGAAATAAAAGGAGACACAACTTGAGAAAATTCAGTTTCGTACTAAGTTTTGTACTAATGTTCCTCGTCGCATTTGCCAATGATTCAGAAGCAGCGTCTTCTGTACACACCGTGAAAAAAGGGGATACCCTTTATAAAATTGCAAGACAATACAATATCTCTGTGGCTTCAATTAAGTCAGCTAATAATTTAAAATCGAATATAATCAAACCGAACCAAAAACTAAAAGTTACAAAAAAAGCAGTATCTAAGGCTAAAGCTAAATCAAAAGCCAAGGCTGCTAAAAAAGCACCATCACGTTCTGATGATGATACGATCTTAAAAGAAATCACAGTTTCAGCATCAGCTTATACAGCTGGCTGCAATGGTTGTTCAGGAGTAACATCAACAGGTATTAATTTAAAGAAAAACTCAGATTTAAAAGTAATTGCAGTTGATCCAAGTGTCATTCCACTAGGTTCAAAAGTATATGTTGAAGGTTACGGATATGCAATTGCTGGTGATACTGGCGGAGCAATTAAAGGAAACAAAATTGACGTCTTCATCCCGACTAAGTCAGGAGCACTTAAATGGGGACGCAAAACTGTGAAAATTAAAGTATTCAAATAAAT
>JBFIXW010000172.1:0-4368 GCA_041605715.1 Paenisporosarcina sp. | reverse complement strand
GCTTGTGGTGGCGGAGACGAAGAAGCGACACCAACGAATGAAGAAAATGGTGGAGAAGTAACACAATCACATGATGCTGAGAAAATTGTTCAAGCCAAATGTTCAACTTGTCATGGTGGTAATTTAGAAGGGCAAGGTAATTTCCCGGCGTTAAATAATGTTGGTTCACGATTATCAGAAGAAGAAATATTACACGTCATTCAAAATGGACAAGGTGCAATGCCTGCAAATATTATTGAAGGTGCTGAAGCTGAAGTTGTTGCAGAATGGTTATCGAAGAAAAAATAAGGTTAAGACTCCAAAAGCGAGCAATCGTTTTTGGAGTTTTTTTATACATTTTTATCTTTCCAGGAAAAGCCCCAAAATGAGAGATTAGAGACTTAATTTAATTTATACTTTAAGATTTCCACTTATCTACCGATAAAAAAATAGCATATATAGTATTATTTTGATAGAATTGTATCTTATAACTCGACAATATAAAATTTTTAATAGAAAAAAGAAGGGATATTGGAAAATGTGACGAATTTTAGTCAATAGTAGGACTTATGACGTCTGTCGTAAATGAGTATAAAGTATCGAAGTTCAGGAATAGCAAGAATTTATTATCGAACATTGTAATAGTACTGTAATAAAAATTTGTTGTAATTCTTGTTATAATGAGTTTGTCGGAAAAATTCTGACAGCAAGGAAAAACACATAGGTGGTTACAAATATATGATTTCAATGAAGAATGTCTACAAAAAGTACCCCAGCGGTATTGTTGCTGCAAACGGTATTAATGTAGAAATTAAGCAAGGTGAATTTGTGTATGTTGTTGGTCCAAGTGGGGCCGGTAAATCGACATTCATCAAAATGATGTATCGAGAAGAACGCCCGACTAATGGGGAAATTATTATTAATGGAATCGACATGGCTAAGTTAAAGTCAAAGCGTGTTCCTTATTTACGCCGTCAAATTGGTGTTGTGTTTCAAGATTTTAAATTATTGCCACGTCTTAACGTGTATGAAAATGTCGCATTTGCTTTGGAAGTAATTGAAGAGTCTCCAAAAGTTATTCGCAAACGTGTAATGGAAGTGCTCGATTTAGTTGGCTTAAAACATAAAGCAAGAATGTTTCCTACAGAATTATCAGGCGGAGAACAGCAAAGGGTTTCCATTGCACGCTCCATCGTCAATGTTCCAAAAGTGATGATCGCGGATGAACCTACCGGAAACTTAGATCCAGAAACTTCATGGGATATTATGAATTTGTTTGAAGAGATTAATAGACGTGGAACTACGGTCGTTATGGCCACACATAATAAAGAAATAGTAAATACCATTCGACATCGTGTAATTGCTGTTGAAGGTGGACTCATCGTCCGTGATGAACACGGAGGTGATTACGGTTATGAAAGCTAGAACACTAGGAAGACATTTCCGTGAAAGTTTTAAAAGTTTAGGACGAAACAGTTGGATGACATTTGCATCTGCAAGTGCAGTTACCGTTACCTTATTATTAGTCGGCGTATTCGTTATGATTATGATGAACTTAAATAAGGTCGCTGACGATTTAGAAAAAGATGTAGAAATGAAAGTGCTAGTTGAATTAACAGCTGATGACACAATGATATCTCAAATAGAGGAAGACATTAAGTCAATTAGTGGTGTTAGCACGGTGGTTTATTCCACTAAAGAAGCTGAACTTGAAGATTTAATTAAAGATTTCGGCGAAAATATGGGATTATCTGAACAAAATAATCCTCTGCGAGCAGCTTTTTATGTGAAAGCAAAAGATCCACTTGAAACGAAGGCAGTTGCACAACGTGTAGAGCGTGTTAAAAATGTTTACTCCGTTGAATATGGAGAAACACAAATTAAAAAGCTATTTAACTTTTTGGATTTAGCTCGAAATATAGGACTTGGATTAATCCTTGCACTCTTATTTACCGCAATGTTTTTAATTTCAAACACGATTCGCATCACAATTGTTGCGCGTGGGCGTGAAATCGAGATTATGAAACTAGTAGGAGCAACTAATTGGTTTGTCCGCGTTCCCTTTATTTTAGAAGGAATGTGGATCGGGATTTTAGGAGCAATTGTCCCTATCACACTAGTCACTGTTCTTTATGTCAATCTTTACAAAGTAGTACAGCCTTATTTAGAAGGTGAATTATTCCAATTAATGCCGCTGACACCTTTCTTGTATCAAGTGAATGGACTCATCCTAATTATGGGGATTTTCATTGGTGTGTGGGGAAGTTTTATGTCAGTTCGAAAGTTCTTACGTGTATAAGCACGATCGGAAGGGGTCTACCATGGGGAAGAAACAATCTAAATGGATGTTAGCTGGTATTTCTGCGATTCTAGGTTTATCTGTCGTTATGACAGAGCCAGTCGCAAATGCAAACACTTTAAAAGATTTAAAAGAGAAAAAACAAGAGATAGAGAATAAGACGAATCAGTTAAACTCTAATATTAACGAGAAAAAAGGCGACATTTCAGAAAACCAAACAAAACAAGAACAATTATTGTCACAAATTCAAGCATTAGATTCAGAAATTATTAAAACGGACAAAAATATTGATGCTGTTTTAGGTGAAATTAGTCGGACAACGACAGAAATTGAAAAACTTCAAGCATCGATTAAAGTGTTAGTGAAGAAAATTGCTGACCGTGACGAATTAATTAAAGAACGACTTCGTGCCGTACAACAAAGTGGTGGAAGTGTTAACTACCTAGATGTTCTTTTAGGCGCTAGTAGTTTTGCAGATTTCATTGATCGCTTCAGTGCTGTCAATACATTAATGGACGCTGACCGTAAAATTTTACAAGAGCAAGCAGATGATAAGCAATCACTTGAAACACAACAAGCTCAAGTAGAGGACAAGCTTGCAGAGCAAGAAAATAGTCGAGATCGATTGGTTCAATTAAAGAAGAGTTTAGATGGTCAAAAAGCATCTAAAGGAAAATTAGTTGATCAATTAGAAGCTGAACAAAATAGACTTAGAGCAGAGCAAAAAGACTTAGAACATGCTAAACATGAAGCGATGGAAGTAAGTAAAGAAATTGAAAATAAAATTGTAGCTGAACAAGCTCGTCTAATCGAACTTGCTCGCCAAGCCGAAATTGCTCGTAAGAAAAAAGAAGCAGCTGAACGTGCTCGTCAAGAAGCTGCAGCAGCTGCAGCTCGAAAAAAATCATCATCTAATCGGGCATCGTCTGGTGGTTCAAGTGAATCCGCCGCACCTTCTGTTTCATCTGGAACGTGGACACGTCCAGCAGCAGGTCGTTTCACATCTTCGTTTGGTGGACGTAATATTGGATCTGGATCTGAGTTCCACTATGGCAGTGATATTGCGAACAGCATTGGAACGCCAGTTGTTGCAGCAGCAGATGGAATTGTATCTTATTCTGCGCCAATGGGTACATACGGAAATGTAATTATGATCACTCACTCAATTGATGGTCAAATTTTCACAACTGTATATGCACATTTAAATGGTTATAGTGTTGGGTCAGGTCAATCTGTTTCAAAAGGACAAGTTATCGGTCAAATGGGTAATACGGGTCGCTCAACTGGACCACATTTACACTTTGAAATTCATAACGGTCCATGGAATGGCTCCCGTTCTAATGCGGTCAATCCAATTCGTTATGTATCCTTTTAAGTAAACTGCTAGGCACTTACTATCAATAAACTGATAGTGAGTGCCGTTTTTGAATAGAGCGATAGTTTATTGGAAAAGCTAAGAAACAATTAGGACGGGATAGTGTCATATTGCGATGAGGTAAATCGGATGATTCATGTTCGAACCATTAAATTGCAAGATATCGCCATAATAATGTAGTTAAACCCACATTATTAGCTTGAAACGATCCGAATTCCGAACGCCAGAATAATCACGATATGCGCCATATTGATGTTTCAGCTGAATCACAAAAAGAGTTTCCAAGCAAATTTCTACAAAGAATCTCCATGTTCATATACGATATAGGGTATACATATTAATTTATTTTAAAGGAGTTGTGTGGCGGTGCCAGTCACTGAGTGGTTTATTATAAAATCGTTAACTGTTCCTTCTTCATGGGTTGCTGTTTTATTGGCGTTGATACTGACGGGTATTGTGGTTTGGCGTGTCTTTGGGAAAGAGACGGAAGACTGGTATTCTGATGCCGTAATTTTGTTTTTGTTAGTTTGGAAGTTAAGTGTCGTTGTAACTGATTTTAATATGATTTTGGATTCTCCATTAACTATTCTCTATTTCAATGGTGGCGAAACTGGCTTATATTTAGGTGTAATTGCTGCATTGGGTCGCTTGTTTTGGCAACTTCGCCGTAAGGGCTGGCCGGAACGTGAGCTTGTGGCCATGCTGATTGCTATGG
>JBFIXW010000171.1:0-4388 GCA_041605715.1 Paenisporosarcina sp. | reverse complement strand
GAAAATATATAAGAATAATTGCTGATATAAAGATACAAACGTTCGACTTTAACTTTATTGTTTGCAACAACGAAATTTGTTTAGTCAAGGTATCACTTAAACAGGATCAAGCAATGGGCTAATCTTGCAAAGTTAATATGACTGACACTTCCAAATCATTTTATGAGGTTGTCAACTTAATGCTTACTTACAATCAAACTTTTAATAGACTCTGAAAACTAATTGATTAGTAGAGTGGTGGGTTATTTCTGAAGACTCCTGCGGAAAAACGAAATACGCTAGACCCCACAGGTACATCGGTCAGAGACAGATGTACCGAGGAGACTGGCATTTCGTCCGCGGAAAGCGAAAGAAATAGCCGACCACCATCTTTTTAATTAAATGCAATAAATAAGAAGAAAACTTAGGTACGTAAATGAGTACAAGCTATATTTTTCTAAAACTCGAAATTCAAAATCAAAGGAGGCAATTCATGCAAACGTTATTTCATTACAATTGGCAGATTCGAGAAGAGTGGTTTGAATGGTGTAAAGATGTGCCGCTAGAGGATCTTTTAAAAGTGCGTACAGGAGGTGTAGGGGGGATCTTACATACTTTGTTTCACATCATAGATGCGGAGTGGAGTTGGATTCGCATTATGAAAGGTTTTCCGGGTTTTCAAGAAAGGTTTGACGAGTATCAAAGTTTAGAAAAAGTCATTCAGTTAAATGATGTATTCAAAGAAGAAGTAAAAACTTTTGTATTAGATTGGGAAAGTGAATTTGAACGTAATTTTTTGGAAGAAACAAGAGTGGATGGCACTGTCATTAAGTTGGCATGGGGAGAGATTATGCGTCATGTTATTGCACATGAAATCCATCATATTGGTCAAATATCCGTTTGGTCGAGAGAACTTGGTAAGCCCCCTGTTTCTGCAAATCTGATTAGAAAGGGAGTAGGTGTTCATCTTCCTTAATCATTTGAGATCTTGAAGTGAAGGGAGTTCTATGAATAATCTTGATAAGAGAAACCGGCTGAATGAAGGCGTTTTTTCTTACCAGATCAGTAAAAGTAAACAAAGTAGTGTGAAAGGTAAAGAGGCGGAAAGACATTGCACGTTTCAGCAAGCAGAGAGATGTGCAACTTGCGCTGGCTAAGATTACGGGGAATGAAAAAGACAATAATTAATGAAGACACAATTCGACTGAACTGTGTCTTCACATTTATTCTCTTTCAGTGGTGGCTTGAACAAAGGATTCATACGAAACAGGTCCAAAATGATTTGGATCGCCTTTGAAAAAATGTTCAAACATATATTGTTGAGCGCATAGAACAGAGCAAGCTTTTGCTGTGACAATCAAGTTAAGATAGGCACGAAAATAGGCTTGAGATAAATTGCCACCATTATTGACAACCATCATAATTCCCCCTCGAATTTAGCAGCAACTTTTTCCCTTAATGCCTGTGCTGCAGACACCTGTTTCCGGTAATTCCAATTCAACTCGTTTCGCTCCATCTAAATCGCCGGTTATGTGAGCGACGATTGAACGAACTTGTTCATACCCTGTTGCCATTAAAAATGTTGGTGCACGACCATAGCTCTTCATCCCGACCATATAAAAGTTTGCTTCAGGTTGGCGAAGCTCTAATTCACCATGAGGGCGGACCGTTCCACAACTATGGACATTTGGGTCAATAAGTGGAGCGAGTTTAGTAACGCTTTCTGTAGCAGGATCCAAATCCAGTCTGATCTCACGAAGGAATGAGAAGTCAGGTTTACTTCCGGTATTTGAAATGATTTTGTCTAAACCTACAATCGTTTGTGCTTCATTACGAACCATTCCAGTTACCTGAATGCCATTTTCGGAGCGGAACACTTTTTGAATGAAGAAAGGTGTATACACTTTTACTCTGCCACTATCAACAAGTTGATGGATTCTTGAACCTAGTTGTCCACGTGCTGGTAAAGCATCTAGTTCTTCTCCACCGTATGCTTCTTGTACGCGGTTTTTTCTTAAAATCCAAGAGATCTGTACATCGTCAAGTTCAGCTAATTCGAGAATGGTATTAATGGCCGAGTGACCTCCGCCGACGACCGCAACATGTTTGTTTTCATAAGTAGTTCGGTCTTTTCCTTTAATGTCAGGAATGACATATGAAATATGTTGATTGAGTTCAATTTCTTCTTTTGTCCAAATATGGTCTGCGTTAATTGGGTTTGGATTTCCCCAAGTCCCAGTAGCATCAATTACTGCACGTGCTTCCATTCGTTCTGTATGATCTTCTTTTTCTACATAAATCACAAAGGATTGTTCAGGACGATTTGCGGTTTTCATCTTATCTAACCCATTTTTACTAATGGCAACTACCTTTGAGTTGAAATGAAGAAAAGGTTTTATTTCAGGTAATAGTGAAAGTGGCTGTAAGTACTCCTCGATTAAATCTTTTCCGTAAGGAAGTCTAGTTAATACAGGTGATTTCCACCCGCTGCCTTCAAGTAAACGTTTAGCAACATGATCGATATTAAACTTCCAGGACGAAAATAATCGAACATGCCCCCATTGTTGAATATGGTGACCAATTTGCGGACCTGCCTCAAGGATAAAGAATTGTTCACCTTTGTCTACTAAATGTGCAGCTGCTGCTAACCCAACAGGACCAGCCCCTATAATAGCAACGGGCAAATGACTAACTTGGGTAGTATCTTTTGGTGATTCACAGCAATTTGATAAGATGTTAAAACTCATTTTGTTTGTCATATAGATTCTCCTTTTAATTTGTATTTTACAAGTATTGTTTTATTAAATGAGCAAGATTTCTCTTGCTCACATTAATGGTGTACAGCAAACACTTGATTTGGACATCGCGTTGTTTAGTAACTTTATGGATCGTAATACTGTTTCTTGTTCGAATTCATTCATATGTGAAAAGATTTCGTCTAAATAGTTGTTCATAGAAGCTTCTATAGTAGAAGCCATAAACTTTCCTTGCGTTGTTAAGGCTAACACATAAAAGCGCTTATCATTTAAAGAAGGTGATTTTGTCACAAGTTCCATTTTAATTAGTGTTTGAATTTGTCTGCTAAAAGTTGTAACGTCAATAGCAAGAGTTTCGGCAATTTGTTGCATCGTAGGTTCGTGTTGTTTGTCTATTTCATATATTATATGACTATGAACTGTGGAGATATCGATTGCGCCAACCGAACAACAGTTTTTATTCAAAAGGCCAAAGCGACGTGTGAGCACTTGAAATAATTCACGTTTGTTATCCATGTTTCACCTCTTACTAATAGTTATACGCTAATCGTTTGCATATTGCAACTATAATTTTAAGGAAATTTTTTATTTTGATTTTTAAGAATAATTGTAGTCCATAGCTACAACTCTGGTGGGAAAGAGTTTGTTAAAATTTTCAATATTAATAAACATAAAAATTAAGAAAAGAGATGAAAGCATATGTCAGGTAGTATTCGGTTGATGACCCCTTCTGATTGGCCTTCAGTAAAAGAAATTTACGAAGAAGGGATTCGTTCAAAAAACGCAACGTTTGAAAAGCAAGCTCCAACTTATGAAAAGTGGATGGAAACATCTCATCCAAACTGTCATTTAGTTGTTGAAACAGACGGGGAAGTCGTCGCTTTCGCTAAAGTGCTCTACACTTCTGCACGTCCCGTTTATGCTGGAGTAGGTGAAGTTAGCATCTATGTTCATCCAAAAGCGAAAGGCAAAGGGATTGGTAAAAAACTATTAAATGAATTGATACGAGTTTCAGAGAATCAGGGGTTTTGGACAATAAAAGCTGTTATCTTCCCGGAGAATGAAGTCAGTATACAATTACACAAATCCTGTGGTTTTCGTTTAGTAGGTATACACGAGCGGATGGGTAAAATGGATGGAGTTTGGAGAGATAACGTCCTATTAGAGAAGCGAAGTGAAATTGTAGGAACGGATTAAATGTTGATTCAAAACTGAAATTGTAAAATCCAGTTTATAAAACGGAATTTTAGACTGCTAATAGAACTTTTAAAAGGAACTTCTAATAGATTACATTAGATTGAAAAAGGTGGTCTGTTATTTCTTCAACTCCCCACGGACGAAACGCTTGTCTATATGCTCAAGCTAGTTTCGTTCGTAGTAATCTTCAGTAATGGCAAACCTCTTTCTTACAAAATTGTTTGAAGACATACAATTACAGAAATTATATTTGTTGATTAGAATGGAGGTGGCGACTCCGGCGGAATTAGCACGAACTGAAGACCCTGGACTGAGCATAGCGAGGGAAGCGGCTGAAGTCGTGCCCGCGGAAAGCGTCCGCCGCAAAGGCAATCTACATTTTTTATTCTCGACAGAACAGTATTTCTTCTTTTCTTCGATTGGTTACGGATTTTCCGCCAATACCCCAATTATCAG
>JBFIXW010000170.1:0-4397 GCA_041605715.1 Paenisporosarcina sp. | reverse complement strand
TTTTCGATTGATAGGTTTTAGATATATTTTATAGGGGTAAATTTCAACTAGAACACAAGTAAAACAAAAACAAACAATTCGAGGAGGAAACAAAAATGGCAGAGTGGAAAAAGAAATTATTAGCTAGTGGATTTGCAGGCGGATTAGTATTAGCAGGATTAACTGGATGTGGCGACGGTGTTGACCAAGACAACGGAATTGACGACGGTGAACAAATGGACGACGTGGATGATGAAAACAAAAATGAAGAAACAGACGGCGAAGAGTAAGTCGTAGAATAGCTATTCTATTCGATACTTCGTATACTGAATTCATTACAAGCATTCATACGAAAGGTACTTCTACTAACTTTAGGGTTGGTGGCAGTACCTTTTTTATTTGTGAATGCTACCTATGTAGAGCACTTAGAAACGATCAAAATTCCTATTATGATAATAATAATAAATATGATTTTCTCTATACATCCACCTTTTGTGAGTGCTGTTAAATCGCCACCCATGGAACGGTTAATGGAATTTGATAAGTGAGGAAATGGGTTTTTCTTTCTATTATAATGTTGACTTGAATTTTCATGGTCAATCATATAAACCTACCCCTTCATCGGTTTTCGAATAAACAAACTACAAAATATTAAAACGCCCCAACTATTTGCATCATCGTAAAAACCTTATAAGAGTCTAAATAACCTAACGGATAAATTATTCCTGACAGGATGAATCCAAGTCCAATTCCACCAACAGAATATCCTATTTCATTTCGAGTCATTTTTTACTCCCACGTTTCATCCAACTTATCTGCATAGAATGTGATTATGAAATATTTCATAGTAACCTCCAAAATTTCTATTCTTTAACCTCAACTACAAACGTGTATGAGACTTCACCTCTTACATGACCATTGGACCAATCTGCAATTACTTCATAAATGTATCGTCCTTTGGCTGATGGAGGAGAGAAGTTATTTACATTTAAAGGAATGTTATTAATCCTTCCTTTTTCATTCCATTGGTAAACGGATAACTCAGGATTATCCTCTACCTCTATAGTAATATTTTAACCTACTGTCATTGGGATAGCTGGTAGTTCCTCTGCAATTTGACCGGGTGAAGCCGCATCCGTAGTTACAATCTGTGTACCATTGCCACTTTTCTTCGTCCACCTATAACCACTTGGTTTCATATCGTATTCTTGATTGTTAATCAATACAACTCCAGTCATTTCAGGTGGGAATTCTTCATCTTTGGCAGCCCCACTAGTACATGCCGATAAAGCTAATAAAGAAAACAGGAACAATATGAACAACCCTTTTTTACATTTCATCAATCAAACCTCCCTATCTTCATTGGACTTCTATTTTCTAACAAGGTTTCGCCATTCATATGAGATTTTCAATTTAATTCATCAGATTGTAAAAAATGTTATTTTTGTATATTCTAAATATAACAAATTTAGTTTAAGTGTTGTGGCTAAATTAGAAATTATTGTGAGGTTATAGTTAGGGGGGAATCTGTGTTTTGGCTACCGGTATTAATGATTCTTATTTTTGTCACTGCTATGTCTTATGTCGGGGAGAAAGGTTGGCCAGGTGTTAGTTTTTCCTTAGTATTACTTCATACCGTTATTGTAAGAATTGCTTTTTTAGACCATCCTCTTTTTTGGATCATCCTATTTTCAACGATTCTTTTATGGGTCGTTTTTATCGTGACCTATTTCCAACGAGATCGCTGGAGAAATATTGAGAAATTGAATAAAAAATATTCTTATCCAAACGGGAAACCGTTCAATTTTTAATACTAACTTAATATAAGAACTTGAAATAGACATCCAATTATCATACCAATTGGATGTCTATTTTTTATTGTTAAAACAACATTTTCATCTAAATTGAACCTTAACACGTGGAGTTACATTTAATAATTGTAGTACTTATAAATTCTAAACGTAATGATATAATTTACTTCCCTATAAAATAAACAATAAAAATTAACCCATTAAATATTAATACTGCTAAAGGAATTAGGGCAAATAATACAGAAAGTACTAATTCTCTTTTAATTCTTTTTGAATTTGCTTTAATAAGGCTAAATAACGAAGTTAGAATTAAAAAGAAAACAGTTAAAATGCCAATTAACAAAATGCTACGATTGAATTCACCAGTTATCCTTGCTATATCTTCCACGAAAAATACTGCTACGAGTCCTACAATTCCCAATACAAATGAGGCAATAAACCATTTCATGAATTTATCTATTTTGCTCATCCCCTGATCAAGCCTTTTCTTAATTACTGAAGTAAAGTACATCTTACCTTGCTCATCATTTGCTGAAGAAGTTTAATATTATTTATGTTTCAAATCTTATCCTTTCAAGTTCCTTTTCTCAACACGGCGGTTAATGAAAATCGCAGCAACAATTAACAATATAAAAATAGCACTGTAGAAAATGATCCGATTAGTAAAGAACAAACTTTCTTTTTCTGTATCATTTAAATCTATTTTTACTTCTTCAGTTGGCTTTTCTCCTATACCTAATTCATTTAGATCCTCTTGTGCTAGAGATAACAAAGTTGTTCGAGAACAAAGACTTACCCTTAATTCCCCATCAGATTCATTTGCATAAACCAAATATTCATTGGAGGTAAACTCAAAGCCACAACTGGCCGAATCTCTTGATGTGTTCACGATAACCTGTGTCTGATGGATGCCTTTCCAAGCCTCTTCAACTTCAAAGAGAACAACTATTTCATCACCAGAAGACTGAATAGAATTAAATTTCTTCTTGTCTAAAATTCCAAGCACCTTTCCACTGAATACAGCAGAACTCTTCTCGAGTTCTACTTGAACTGATTCAGGGACAGCACATGAACAAGCGAAACTGGTACTCGGTGAATAATTGAAAAATAATAATGTTAATGAAACCACCATTACATAGGATGTAATGGTATGAATCCACTTCTTTTTCATATTAATCCTCCTCGTATTCGCATAGAACCTTACAAGATACTATTTATTCCCCTGACATATAACCAATTACTTTCTTTGTCTTTGGGTCGACTAAAATAGTCGGCGTTCCGACCAAAACATTATCTTTATCAACAAATGAAACGGACCACGCTTCTGTTCCTTCAAATCTACTGTCAATTAATTCATAGTTATCATTAACAATTATTTTCTTCACAACTGCATGATTCGAATCTTTAGCGTTTTCACTCCACCTTTGTTCATTTAAATAATCCCAAGCTACTTTTTTAACATCATCGTAACTCTCTTCGTTTCCTGTGCTTTTTTCAACTTCAGTACAACCTGAAACCCAAATCATTATGATCAACAGAATTAGCCATTTTCTTATATTAATAAAGAGTACCTCCTTCTTCATTGGAGACTTATGTTTTTATTGCCATCTTTATAGATAAATTCATCTGTTCTTTAAACTCACCGGTTTTATTTATTTCTAACAGAGCTGCTTTTAGTTCACTTTCAAACTCTTTCAATCGATCGCCTAGAAAGCGTTTAGATCCAAACGAAGTTGAATATAAATTTCCGAGTATTGATTCAATTGTCCAATTGATTTCATATGAAGGGAATTCATGCATTTCGAGTTTGAATCTCGAATTTGATATCACATCTTCATGTCGTGAAACTGGATGTGTGAATGTTGTATTACCTGCTCTTCTCTCACTCCCATACCATTTTCCGATTACTTCATTCATTCTTTCTTGCCATTCCGCTTGTTTTTTGTCAGGTTCGAAATTATCAATAATCGCAATACCACCGCCATTATTCAGCATGTCATATAAGTCTTCTAACACTTTAGAACGATCCATCCAGTGAAAAGCCTTCGCAATGGTCACAAGCTCAAACTTTTCGTGATGTTGAGCTCTATACTGTTCTAAATCTCCATTAAACCACTGAATATCCCCAATTCTTAATTCACTATGGAGACGTTTTGCTTCTTTTATCATTTCGTTTTCAGGATCAACACCAACAATTTTATTACACCAATCCGCTAGCCTTATTGTTAGGTTCCCTGGACCACAACCTAAATCCATCACTTGCTGCTCTCCATTGAGAGAAAATCTCTCAACTAAATACCTGATAAGCATTGGGGGATATATGGGTCTGTATTTTGAATAATAGGTCGCAGCTCCTTTAAATAAATCTTCTCCGTATATTGTCAATTGCTCACCCTCTCACAACATCAATGGAAATTATACTAAAGCTTTGAACTCTTAATAATTATCGTAGTGGGAACTACTTCTGCCTTTTCTAATGAATACCATCGATTTGAATGTCGCTTGAGATCTTCATCCGAGCAACACACATCTTCTATAACCTTCTCAATTTTGAATCCATTTTCGATAAGAGTGTTCATGTATGTACTTAATTTAAATTGTTGCATA
>JBFIXW010000169.1:0-4431 GCA_041605715.1 Paenisporosarcina sp. | reverse complement strand
TTAGTAACAAAAAATTAATTAGTAAATTGAAAGGATTCCAGCTAGTTTTCTAGTTGGAATCCTTTTTAGTTAAGTTTTAATAACCTAGTAATTATTAGTTCTTACGGTTACTTGTCACATTCTCATTCACCATCTCATACATAGACTCAACACCAACTTCAGATGCAACAAAACTAAATGAGTTACTTACATGTATCCCCATACTTTCTGCTTCCTTTGCTGTATCGATGTTAGCCCCAATGAAAATGAACTCCCAGTTATGATTCTCTTCTTGGTGTTTAATGAGGTCTTTTATTTTTTCATAAGTGAAGTCGCGGCTAGCGTTTTCCATTCCATCTGTTGTGATGACGAATATGACTTTGTCTGGTTTTCGATCTTCTAGCGTTTTCGATAATCTGTGATCGACTTCTGATATGGTTTTTCCGATTGCATCTAATAGAGCTGTCATGCCTCTAACGTAATATTCTTTCTTTGTCAGTTTTGCTTTGGTTGCGTCGATGCCATTCCATAATAATTCGTACTGATCATCAAAGAGAACTGTCGTGAGCGAAACTTCTCCTTCAAGCTGGCATTGATTTGCGATAAAAGCATTAAACCCTCCAATCGTGTCACTTTCTAAACCTGACATGGAACCGCTTCGGTCTATCAAGAAAATAATTTCAGTTAAATTGCTTTTCATTATCATCAACCTCTTTCATTTGTTGGTATGATAATAGTAACGAATTTTTTAGAGGGTTTGGTCGCCTACGAAGCGACATTTTTGAGGGGGATGTTCATGAGTGATCAACAGATGTTGGATGAGTTAAAAGAGTATATCGAGTTTCACTTAAGTATTGAAAATTTAGTTCTCCATAATAAAATGCAAGATCTTGACTACACGATTCAAGCTGAAAGTTTTTCATTGGAAATGGAGGATTATATTAAGAATCATCGTCAACCAACAGTGCATCAAGTATTGTTTAGCTTTATTGACGAGAAAGGATTAAGTGACACCGATATTTATAAGAAAGCGGGTATTGACCGCAGACTTTTTTCGAAGATTCGTTCTAACCCAGAGTATCGACCAAGTAAAAATACAGCCATTGCTTTAGCTTTGGCATTGCATTTGGATAAGGAAGACACTGAGTCACTACTTAGTGCTGCTGGATATTCCTTATCAGATAGCAACACCTTCGATTTGATCATTCAATATTGCCTCGAAAACAATATCTATGATTTGTTTTCAGTCAATCTAGCTTTAGATCATTACAATCAAAAAACTTTGTGACATTGCAAATATATAATGGGTAATAATGGTGTATTAGTGTGGGGGTAATCGTGATATTCGGGAATTCAATGTCACAAGATTTTGAGATTAAAATACTAATCTTTATTATTGGTTGTTTTGTATCCATCATGATTAGTAATGCCGTTTTTAAGAAAAGTGTTGAATGTGAAGAAGAGAAAATTTTTCTCCTACAACTTTGTGAATGATCTTCATAAAAAAGGGGAGTGGATTATTAGAACTAGTTTTGTCCTCATATTTGTAGCAATTAATATACACGTTATCTACAATTCATTTACACCATACTTTATTTATGCCTTAATTGCATTCGGTATTATACTTTCTGGTTATAGAGCAATCATTGAAAAGAAGTATGCTGAAAACCCGAAGGATTATCTATATACACTTAGTGAGTTGGGTTTCGCTTTCACCATTATATTTGTCATGATGTTTTTAGTTTTCCCTGAGTACATGACATTAATTTTCTGAATTGTTACTATGGATTGGAAATGAATATACATTAAAAAACGCCTGTCATCAGAAGAAGTAATTCACTTTCGATGACAGGCATTTCTATTTTATTCATTCAATCATGTGCCACAATACGTTCTATAAGGTAAGTTTGACTCCACAGGTACAGTGTTGAAATCTGTTTGTTCCTGAGAATGTGCATATGGATTAGAAAGGATGTTCAGGAGATTCTCCATAACACTGTAGTCCCCATTTTCTACCGCAGCTTCGATTGCTTCCTCAACTCGATGGTTTCGAGGAATAATCGCAGGGTTACTGTTTTGCATCAATTGTTGTGCGTTTGTTTTGGATTCATCTTGTCTAGTAAGCCTTTCTTGCCATAATTCATGCCACTGAGTAAATTCATTACTACTAAACAAGTCTGCATCCTCTAATTGATTCAAAGTCAGCGCACGGAAGGTGTTCGTATAATCCGCTTTATGCTTTTGCATCAACTTTAGAAGATTTTCAATTAGCTCTTCATCTTGTTTTTCTTCATTGAAAAGTCCAAGCTTGGCACGCATCCCTGCAAACCAATGAATATGATACAAGTTATTGAATTCTCCAATGGCTTCTTGCGCTAATTCAATCGCTTTTTCTTGTTCTTCATGCAATAAAGGCAGTAATGACTCAGCAAATCGCGCGAGGTTCCAACCAGCCATATAAGGTTGATTGCCATACGCATAGCGGCCTTGTTGATCAATAGAACTGAAGACGGTTGCTGGATCATACGTGTCCATAAATGCACATGGACCATAATCGATGGTTTCTCCACTGATTGTCATATTATCCGTATTCATGACTCCATGAATAAAGCCTACCAATTGCCATTTGGCAATGAGAATAGCTTGGCGTTCTATCACTTCTTGAAGGAACGAAAAATAGCGGTTTTCTCCGTCTTCCATCTCTGGATAATGTCGTTCAATCGCATAGTCCGCTAGTTCCTTTAATTCATCGATGTTTGTCCAATTTGCCGCATATTGAAAGGTACCAACACGTAAATGACTTGCGGCTACCCGTGTCATAACGGCTCCAGGTAATTCGGTTTCACGAAGGACTGGTTCGCCCGTTTCTACAACTGCTAAACTGCGTGTAGTAGGGATTCCTAGCGCATGCATCGCTTCGCTAATGATGTACTCGCGTAACATTGGTCCAAGTGCTGCGCGACCATCCCCACGACGGGAATAAGGAGTTGGTCCAGAACCCTTAAGTTGAAGATCGAATCGTTCTCCAGTTGGTATTAACTGTTCGCCAATCAATAAAGCACGTCCATCTCCTAACATATTAAAATGACCGAATTGATGCCCAGCATATGCTTGAGCTATTGGCAAAGAGCCATTAGGAACCTCATTTCCTGCAAGTACTTTGACACTTTCCTCACTTTGCAACGCCTCGATATTCAATCCTAAAGAGTTTGCTAAGGGTTCATTTAGAAAGATTAACTTTGGTGAACGCACCACATTTGGCGTAATAGTTGAGAAGAGTGATTGTGGCAGTCGTGCATAACTATTATCTAAGTTCCATCCTGTTTCATTCGTTGGTTGACTCAATATATTTCATCCTCGTATTTTGTCATATTAAACTCGACCATTTACTAAAGGGGTCACTTTGAAACTCATCATTTTCGCTTATTGATCCATAACCTTACTCATGAGTGAATAATCAAAAATGCCATAACCTCATTGGCTTTTTCCTACTACTAGTATACCCTTCATCTATAAAGTTAGCCTCCTCACTTGTTTTGTACATTCCAAGACAGCAAGTTGAAGTGCAAAAAAATATTTAAACATATGGGTTAAATCTAGTTCTGTAACTGTAGAACTTTCGCACATAAACTTTGCCAAATCGATTGAATTAACCCGTTAAATTAATAATTATAATTGAGCAGTTGAAATCATAGACTTTACATATCAGTAACGTCCGAAATTTCGGGCGTTATTTTCTTTTTAATGGCGAATTCAATGAAAGAAAAAATCAACGTCATTTATGAAATCTGATAACATGGGATTATATGAAACTTTGCGATGGGGGAGATTTTATGTTCTTAGATCGGATTAAGAATGAATTAATTCAAAATCAGCCTCTTTTTATAGGTGAAGACACGGCCATGCGTTCAGCCGTGCTTATTCCACTAGTAAAAGTAAACGAAGAATGGCATGTGCTTTTTGAAGTCCGTTCACTCACGATGAGACATCAACCTGGCGATATTAGTTTTCCTGGAGGTCGAATCGATCCAACCGATGCATCACCAATTGACGCGGCCATTCGAGAAACTCATGAGGAGTTAGGAATCGATCCAAGTGAAATAACCGTCATCGGTCAGATGAGTGCTTTTATTCCAACATCGTCCTTTGTTGTCTATCCTTTTGTGGCGACAATCGATAACCATCTAGTGCATTCTCTTAATAAAGATGAAGTCGAAGAGATTTTTACAATTCCAGTTAATTGGCTGTTAAACTATGAACCTTATTTACACAACGTACCTGTTCAGCCCATGCCACTAACTGATTTTCCTTATGAAAAAATTGCGAACGGTGATCAATATCAATGGAGATCACGAGTAATTGAGGAATGGTTTTATGACTATGAGCAGTATACGGTTTGGGGATTGACCGCAAGGATTTTAAAGCATTTTATTGATACGATTAAATAGACGA
>JBFIXW010000168.1:0-4452 GCA_041605715.1 Paenisporosarcina sp. | reverse complement strand
TAATATAAGTGAAAGGTTCGGTGAATAGTTTGATTGGAAGCAAAAGAAATGAAGTCTTTGAATTTTTGTTTCAAGAGAGTCAAAATCCAGTGTTCATTTTAGATTTAGAACAAAATTGGATTGATTTAAATGATCCGGCAAAAAAACTTTTTTTAAAAACAGCTGACAATCTTTTTCATGACATGTTGGACAAGGAATCAAAAAGAAAATGGTTTGACTTTATTGATGAAGTTAAAATGTGTTCGATTGCTTCTTGCCAATTAAACTTTCGCCCAAGCTCACAACAAGAATATGTTTTAATAACTATTAAAGGATACTATAATGATCAATTAAAAGAATTGTTCTTTTGTATGAAAGAGTGCAAGAGTCTTGCAAAAAATAACATCGCTTATGTTGATTTTTTTAAACACGCAAAACATGGTCTAATCCTATCTGATTTAGCAGGAACAATCGTTGATATTAATCATCAAGCTGAAGATTATTTTTCGGTAAAAAAAGAACAAGTGTTAGGTCTACCAGTCATGCACATACATTTACTTTTTAAAGAGTCAACAAAAGAAATTGAATCTTTTTATCAACAATTGAGAGCAAATAATTTTGCAGAAATGATATTAAGACGTTATGAATCAAATAACACAGAAAAATACTATCATTTTAAAACGAACTTTAATAAAGTAAATAACTTGTATATAACAGTTATTAAAGATGATTCCGAAATAGTGTGTCTAAGAAAAAAAGCGGCACATGCGGATTCTCTTTCAACGCTAGGACAACTCGCAGCAAGTATTGCTCATGAAATTCGAAATCCAATGACTTCTTTAAAAGGGTTTACCCAGTTGTTAAGTCAATCGGTAACTGGAGATGGAACGAGATATATTCAAGTTATAGAGAATGAATTAAATCGCATGGACGAAATACTAAATGAATTCCTGGTACTTTCCAAACCAACAAATCGTACCAAAGATATGGTGTGTATAAATTCCTTGCTGAACCAAGTCATTGAATTTATGCAGCCGCAAGCTATTATGTATAATACTGTGATTCATGATGATTTGTCTGGTATGGAAGAGACTTGTATTCTAGGTGATTCTTATGAATTGAAGAAGGTGTTTATTAACATACTTAAAAATGCCATTGAAGAAATGACTTCAGAAGGAGTTATTAGAATTAACAAATCTATCACTTTTGATAATAAAGTGAAAATATCTATTAGCGATCAAGGGCGGGGAATGACGAAAGAACAAATAGATCAAGTATTTCTTCCTTTCTTCACAACGAAGCAAAATGGAACTGGTTTAGGACTTTCACACGCCATTCAGACGATTGAACAGCATGATGGGTTTATTGAAATTGAAAGTGAACTGAATCGAGGGACAACCTTCCATTTATATTTACCCCTAAATACTATTGGAAATAAACTTGAGAGTAACCCAATCCTATTGAATTCCCCTAGTGCAAGGTGATTTAATATTCATAGAACGGAAGAACAAATGAGACATTTTGACAAAACTCTTTGATTCCCTATATACTTGTGGTAATTCAAGACATTGGGAATAAGGTGATTAAGTTGAAATCTGAGGAAATATCACAATCGTTAAAGTTATTTATAGTTTTATCAAGGTCAAATAAAGCTCTTCATGAATGTACCAATCAATTCTTCCAAGCAAATGGATTAAATCCAACTGAATTTGCCGTGATGGAACTGTTGTTTCACAAGGGCCGTCAACCACTTCAAAAAATCGGTAATAAAATTTTGCTTGCAAGTGGATCAATCACATACGTGATTGATAAATTAGAAAAGCGCGGATTTATTCACCGTGTAAATTGTCCGACCGATCGTCGAGTTACTTTCGCTGAGATAACGCCAGAGGGTGAAGCTTTTATGGCTAAATTATTCCCAGAGCATGAGCAGCAACTTCATGAAATAATGAATGCTTTAACACCTGAAGAAAAAGACCAAGCTATTTATCTGCTTAAAAAATTAGGTTTATCAATAAAGGATTTATCATATTAAAGTTTGTTCATTAAACATAGCTTGCATCCGAAATGGTGCAAGCTATGTTTTTTTGAATAAAGAGATTGGTCGGAATTTCTTTCACTTTCTTGAGAAGAAACGCCAGCTTGTGAGTACAAGCGAACTCGATTTTCCACAGGAGTCTTCAATAATATCCAAGCACTTACCCATTAAAAAATTTCTGGTTAAAATGCAGCATATTAACAAAACCTTGGTGAGACCGTGAAGGATAGTTAAGTCGATAAAATACTTCATGTACTAAAATAAAATGTGCCTTGGAACAATAATGTGCAATATTCTATTTATAAATTTTTGCAACTTTAACTGATTGGATTGAAGGTGGCGACTCCGAGGATATCAGCACGAGATTTAGACCCTAGACTGATCATCGCGAGGGAAGCGGCTAAAGCCGAGCCCCGGAAAGCGTCCACTGCGATGGAAATCAGTTATTTTGCACTCGCTTTGTAATTTAAAACTATAACTGCAATAATACGAAATCAATGCATAAAAAAGGACCGTCTCTTAGTCATTTAATGACTAGCAGACGGCCCACTTTTTAATTACTCTTTCATTCCAATAGTTTCGCCCATTTTTAGGAATGCATCAGTGATGCTTTCATTTTTACGATCGAAAATAGTTAATCGAACAATTAGGTCACCTTGTTCAAATACAATTCCTGAAACAGTTCCAAGATCCGTAACGACTTCTACACCTGATTGATTAGAAATTCCATTTCCTTGAGGAAGTTTTGCGTCATCTTCAATTGTAACTGGTTCACTCCCAATACTTACTGCAGCCATAGTTTGAAGCATGTTTTCACGAACATAATCGATGGATGCATCAGCTTTGGAAAGCGTTTCAATACGCATAAAAACCGCATCATTTTCTGTTAGATAAAGCGAATCTTTATTCGGTTCTTCACCTGTTAATTCGAAACCTTCTAATTTATAAATAGAATAGTTTTGGTTGTCACTTTTCGTAAGAGTAGCTGTCTCTTCTTTTGCTTCACCTTTTAAGCTGAAGGATAAAGTTTTTTCAGGACCTCTTTCCTCAGTAACTTCTTCAGAATTAGTGTCATCTGTTGATTCGTCTTCTGGTGTTGTCGTTTCTTCTTGGTCAACTTCTTCTACTACTGATGATGTATCACCTTGACCCGAGTTTGTATCTTCTGAAGTATTGCAAGCTGCTAGCATTGAAATTGATAGAGTAATTGATGCCATTAATAACCAATATTTCTGCATGTTAAAATCCCCCTTTAAGTAAGTAGACGTGATGTAAGTTTGATTTGTTTCAAGAAGTTAGTGGTAAAACTAAAAACAGGAGTATGGTCATTGTGATATGAGCAATTATAATGAGGGGCATACTACGTTTCCACTCATACAAAAGTCCCCAAATGAATCCTGAAAAACAAGCTGCAATAACACCTAACCAAAAACCACTAAATGATAGCGAGAAGCCGAATAATAAGGCAGCTGTTACAACTGCAAAAAATGGACTCATATAGGCTTTAAGTTTTTGTTGAATAAAACCTCTCCAAAATAATTCTTCACCTGGTGCGATGATTAGCATTAATAAAAGATAATGCCAAACAGTGGTAGGTCCATAACTTTCAAGAAAATTCTCTACAGAGAGAATGGTTTGATTTGAAAAAATGGAGAATAAATGAAATCCGGCTGCTATTAAACCGTACGTCAAAGTACCATACCCTACACCGAAAACGAGAAATTCCCATGTTTGTACTTCATCTTCCATTTTTCCATGGACAAATGAGGCGGCGATAAATAACAATGTGGTAAAGGTGTACATATACCAAAAAATGTTGCTATTTGAAAATGTGAAATATAATAACAAATAGGCAGCTGGAATATAAAGCACCCAACGTTGGGCAGATACAATCCAATTCATTTATACACCTCCTAAATAATATTTCATTCGAAAATGATCGAATAAGATTGAGCGTGAAGAGTTGATTAATATATTGTATACTTTCGAATAACAAGTGTATGCATACCTTATAGTTTGCATCAAAAAGGTAAGAAGGTAAAGGTTTTTTAGTAAAAATGATAATAAGAAGCTAGGGGAGAATAGAGTGGAAAATTATGAAAAAGCCATACAAGATCTTAAGCAAGGAAATATAGATTCTTTAAGTATTTCAAAAGAAGATTTTGTTGAATTTAGAGAAATATTAATTCAACAAATAGATTTTAAACACTTTCGTGGAATTGCACATCAAGGTGGATCTGTCATCTATACGTATGAAACGGTTGCAAGAAGTTAAGCTGATGTCGTAATTTGTCGGAAACTATCTCTGTAGAAAATTTACTTTTCGTGTATAATAATGGATAATATGATTTTTTTTTAAAGGAGCCGTTATCGTGACTGAATCACTTTTAAAGCAAGTAGAAATCACACGAGAAGCTATGATACAATCGGCTATT
>JBFIXW010000167.1:0-4454 GCA_041605715.1 Paenisporosarcina sp. | reverse complement strand
GTATAGCCAGGAAATGCTAGAGACTTTGAATAAAAAGCAAGTGGTTGAATTCGGGCGATTTCTTGAGCGATTAAATCGCTATACCCTGTATCAATTTCCCGATTGGGCGTTTGTCCAGCTGCTAGAGAATCGCCTAAAGCAATATAGCTAACGGGGCCATTCACAAGTGCTGAGGCTTGAATTGGTAAGTACATGAACATAACGAAAATGCTCAGAACAATACATATTTTTTTCTTCATGAATCGCACCTTCTTTAATTAGCCCAATTCCCTTTACGGAAAATTGGCTCTCTTGTTCCATCTGACAATTCTCCATCGATGTCCATTTCTGCACTACCAATCATGAAATCTTCATGAGTCATTGATGTGTTTAATCCAAGTGCTTGAAGTTGAGCTTCTTCTAAATCACGTGCACCTTCATAACAAGTAGGATATGCCTCACCAATCGCTAAATGGTTAGAAGCGTTTTCATCAAACAACGTATTATAGAACAATATCCCTGAAGCCGAAATCGGTGATTCATGAGGAACTAACGCAACTTCACCTAAATAGGAAGAACCTTCATCGTTTTTGATTAACCCTTGCAGTAAGTCGTTTCCTACTTCTGCATGCGCTTTGATGATCTTTCCGTCTTTAAAAGTTAACGTAAAATCATCAATTAAATTGCCTTTATAAATAAAAGGTTTTGTATTTTTAACGTGTCCATTTACTCCATATTTTAAAGGAGCAGTGTACACTTCTTCAGTCGGCATATTAGCTATAAAAGCTGTTTGGTTAGGTGTTCTACTTGCACCCGAAAGCCATAAGTGCTTGTCTGGCAACTCTACTGACAACTCTGTTCCTGGAGCTGAATAATGAATCTTTTTGTATCGACGATCATTCAACATCGTGGCACGCAATTCTAAATCACGAATATGAGTCTTCCATTTCGCTACAGCTGTTCCATCCCCAATTCGAACAGTTTTAAAAATAACTTCCCATAGAGCCTTTACCTGTTCTTCTTGAGGCAAATCAGGGAATACTTTTTTTGCCCAAATCTCTGAAGGAATCGCAATAATGGACCAAGCAATTTTGTCAGACATCACGGCTGCTCTATATTTTTCTAAAGCGCGACCAGATGTTTTTTGATAATCAGAGATTCTTTTCGCTGGAACCCCTGCAAGTAAATCAGGATCTTCAGCGTCAATCCAAAGGAGAGAACCTTGCTGATCGATAAGTTCATTACGTTGGGTAACCATCCATGCCGGAAACTCTTTCATGGCTGACTCAGGTGCTAAGTCAAAAAATGCTCGATGAATGGGACCATCCGTAAAATTCACATGTACACTTTTTGCTCCAGCTTCATACGCTTTTTTGACAATAAGGCGGGAAAATTCTAATGTATCCGTTGTAGTATTAATTAAAACATTCTGACCAGGTTGAACATTAATTCCGACACGGACTGCTAAATCAGCATATTCTGCTAATTTTTCTTCGAATGTCATCATTTCTTTTTCCCCCTTTGCTGCAACGTTTTAGATGAACCTTCAATTAATACGCCTCGATCCCAAACTTTTTGAACTGGCTTCGAAGGTAATTCTTTCGTCCATTTTTTGAAGTTCTTTTCATCCATATAAGATAACAAAGTTAAAATTTCACCATCTGCACCTGCACGTCCTGCACGGCCTGAGCGATGTAAGTATTGTTCAATCGTATGAGGAACATCCACATGGATTACATGAGTGATTCCTTCAATATCTAAACCACGAGCTGCAACATCACTCGCGATTAAGATATTTGCTTCCCCTTTTCTAAAAGCAGTAATCGCTTGTTTGCGCTCTTCTTTTTTCATATCAGAATGCAATGCCACAACATTCGCTTCTCTGAATTTAAGTTTATTTTCTTTCATCAATAACTGATCTAAATTGTTAACAAATGCTAATCCTTTTAAGCCTTCCGTATGCGCAAGTCTTCTAAGCATATCGGTCTTATCTCTCTCTTCGATCTTAACGAAAGAGTGAACCACTTTTCCTTGGGCTGGCAATTCATCATGATTTACTTGAATACGAATTGGCTCTTTCATTAAACGAGAGGCCACTAGCTCAATCTCTTCCGTAATCGTTGCAGATACAACTACAACCTGACGCTGATGATTAGCTCCTTCAATTAATGATTTAATTGTCGTTCTATGATCACGAGCTAATAACTGATCACCTTCATCTAAAACAATGTAACGAATTTCATGCAATTTTAATTTTTTAGCTTTAATTAATTCATTTAAACGACCTGGTGTTCCAACTACGATTGTCGGTTTTTTCTTAAGCTTTTCTAGCTGACGTTGCATGTTTGCTCCACCAATTAGTTGAGTAACCGTTATGTCTGTACCTGTAGTCCATTCGCGCAATACTTCAAGTATTTGCATTGATAATTCTTGTGAAGGCGCAACAATAAGTGCTTGTGTTGCCTGCTTAGATCCATCAACTTGTTCAAGGATTGGTAATACATAAGCTAATGTTTTTCCTGAACCAGTTGGTGATTGAGCTACAACATCTTTTCCTTCTAACATTGCTGGAATCAGCTGAGTTTGAACGGGCATTTCTGTATCGAACTTCCACTTATCTTGAAGTTCTTTTTTTAATTCATTTATAAATGACATGGTCTTCTCCACCTTTTACAATACATGAGGTAAGTGTATCATAAATCAAGTGAATTAGCCCTTTATGCAACTAATAATAGCTATAAAATAAAGGCTCAATTGAACGATTATTCTATGAACGATTATAGAGAGAGTCTTAGACTCTAGACAAATAAAAAGTGTTGATTTCCTTTGCGACGGACGCTTTCCGGGGGCATAGCTTTAGCCGCTTCCCTCGCGAGCTCAGTCCAGGGTCTAAAGCTCATGCACCTGCCGCTTCGCTTTCGGTGCAGAAAACATCTGCTATTCCCCTCGGAGTCGCCGTCTTCATTCCAATCAACAAAATTCCTGTAAAATGGTCGGGTATTCCTTAAGACTCCTACGGAAAAACGAAACACGATAGACCCCACAGGCAACGAATTGTGCACAATTCGTTTGCGACGAGTAACCGCAGGAGCATAGGTTTTTAAAAGCCGAGCAGGCTAGCGTTTCGTCCGGAAAAGCGTCCGAATGAAACGGAAATTACTTTAAAGGAAAAGGGACCGTCTCCATGTCATTAGATGACATTTGAGACAACCCCTTAACTTTTATATTGTTTCGTAACCACATAATTCGATTGCACAATCAGCTAATACCATCAGTGAATCGATATAAAATTCATCTAACTTTAGTTCTTTGTTTACAATAGATAGCTCAGTGCAACCCAATATAATTCGATCACAATCACGTGCTGTCATTGTCGCAATGATTTGTTGCCATTTTGAGAAATCAACTGGTTTGCCAGCCTTTACATCATCATATATAACAGACATTACGAGTTTTTGTGTTTCTTCATCTGGAACAATCGGTTGAATTCCTACATCACGACAAGCTAACTGATACACAGAAGCAGTAAGCGTACCAGTGGTAGCTAGAATCCCCACTTTTTTTGCACCCTCAAGCTTCGCTTTTTTAGCGGTTTCTTGAATCATATGAATTACTGGTAACCCAATCCCTTTTTGAATCTCTTCATAAAAACTATGAGCTGTATTACATGGAACCGCAATGACCTCAGCACCAATCGATTTCAGCTTTTGACCATCTGAGATCATAACGGGAACAGGGTTTTTCTTCGACCGGTCTAAAATATACGTCGTACGATCGGGAATCGACGTATTATTGGTAATGACCATTTGGACATGCTCTTGATCGACAGATGCAACTGTTCTTCTAACAATCATTTCACCAAGAAGCATGGTCGCGAGCGGGCCAACACCACCAATAATGCCTAATACTTTTTTCTTCATAGTTTATGACAAACCTTTGTTGTTAAAATATTTTTTATATTTTCGATAATAATTTAAATTATTTAACGTTAATTTTACCCAACGTTTTGGATTGAAGTCTTCTGAATAGTACAAGTGGTTAGTAACTTTACCTTCGTCGATTAATTGTCTTGCTTCATCCATTAATGGGCCTTCTTTTCCATATTTGAATAAAACACCTTTCGGGATAATCATCCACAGATGCTTATCTTTCGCGTACGTTAATTGTTGAGGAATATTTAGCATATGATCGTCCGCAACATACTGCATTAAATTATGTCCACTTGCCGTAACGTAATAGCTACTACGGCCATTTCTTAAATTAATTTCAAATAGCTTATATTCTCCATCCCGAGAATCATATTTCATATCAAAGTTAGCAAATCCGTTATAGCCAATATCCTCTAAGAAGAATCGCACTTTATCCAACAATGCTTCATCAAACGTATTGATAATTGCTGCGTAACTGCCGATACCTTCTGGGGAATGTTCTTCTAGAATCGGATTTCCTAACGACATAAGCTTCACTTTTCCATC
>JBFIXW010000166.1:0-4518 GCA_041605715.1 Paenisporosarcina sp. | reverse complement strand
GGAAACTATCTCTGTAGAAAATTTACTTTTCGTGTATAATAATGGATAATATGATTTTTTTTTAAAGGAGCCGTTATCGTGACTGAATCACTTTTAAAGCAAGTAGAAATCACACGAGAAGCTATGATACAATCGGCTATTGAAAATGGGTTTGGTAATTCGAAAACCATTCAACTAAGTAAAAAACTCGATCAGTTATTAAATATCTACCAACTACCTAAAACGTTAAAACATTCTAAAGGAAAATCAGTAATTCTTAAAAACTAAACTCTTAGCAGTTTAGTTTTTTATTTGAATTTTTGAATTATCGTTCAATTGAAAAAATTGTGTAAGTGAAGCTTAAGATTTCAAGGTGATTTTTTGACATTTTCATTTTTTTGAAAAGAATAATGTTAAGAAAAAGCTACTTATTTAAGGGGATGTATATGAACAAGCTTAGACAGATAAAAGAAACATTAAACTACGCAATAATAGGAAGGGAGAAAGAAATTGATTTTATGTTGATTGCTTTGATTCAAGGTGGACATGTTCTTCTTGAGAGTGTCCCAGGATCGGGGAAGACAATGATGGCTAAAACCTTTGCACATGCATTTGAAGGCGACTTTAAACGATTGCAATTTACACCTGATGTCTTACCATCTGATGTAACTGGAATCAGTTATTTCGATCCGAAATCACAAGATTTTATCGTTAGACCTGGACCAGTCATGACCAACATTTTACTGGCTGATGAAATAAACCGCGCGACTCCGAGGACACAGTCAAGTTTGTTAGAGTCGATGGAAGAAAAGCAAGTAACAATTGATGGGGAAACGTTGAAGTTACCAAATCCATTCATGGTCATCGCTACACAAAATCCAGTTGAATCACAGCAAGGGACATTTTCATTACCTGCGGCACAACTAGATCGTTTTTTATTTAAAATTAGTATTGGATATCCAACCTTTGAAGAAGAAAGAAAGATCTTGCGCGATTTTAATGAAAATCCAGGAGAAGTTCGCTCATCAACTGTTCTGACTATCTTAGATGTCTTGGAATGGAAGAAAGAAATTAAATCCATAACTGTCCATGAAGATATTGAAACTTACATACTTCAACTTGTTCAAGCTACTAGACAACATCCATACATTGAATTAGGTCTAAGTTCTCGAGCTACACTTGCTCTTGTACATGCATCTCAAGGGATTGCATTTTTACAAAACCGATCATTTGTTACTCCTGACGATGTAAAATATGTCTTTTCACCGCTCGCTTCCCATCGTCTTATGCTAACAGCAGAAGGCATGCTTATTCATGACCCTATAGATTTACTTAACGAAATCATTGGATCGGTTCAAACCCCTGTAGAGGCAGCTATCAAATGATTTGGAAACGAGATTATTATGGTGCAGCACAAACAAAGTGGGCTTTAGTGGTTTTGGGGTTTCTGTTTGTGTTTTCATTGCTGCTAATGAACTATGTAGTTGCGGGTGTATTTGCTTTTTTAGGGACAATTGCTAGTTTGCAATTTTGGTATTTTAGGCAGGTTGGGAAAAGTCTGTTTATGCAAAATGAGAAAAACAGAAGTCGATTATTAGTAAATGGTCCATCTTCGTGGACGTTGGAATTTGAGAATCCTGGTCTGCCCATTTGGAATGGTCAACTTAGACTTCATTTTCAAAATGCCGTTAATCCCATCTATCCACAATCAAATGCTCATGGTCAATTAAACGAAGTCTTAGTTCCATTTACAATTGGTTACAAAGAAAAAATAGTTTTGAATATTCCGCTTCAAGGTGCTAAGAGGGGCATATCAAAACTAAAAGATGTAGAATTGACAATTCCACATTTATTTGGTGAAGGTTCAATTGTATTGACCTATCAACCAATCGTCTTGATGGACCAAATGGTATTCCCGAATATTTTTCCTGTGAAGGAATTGAGACATCCATCACCTATAAAACCTGGTTCTTTTGAAATGAAACACTCCATCTTTCATGATGTATTTTCTCCAATAGGTACGAGAGATTATGTCCCGTCTGATCAATTTCATCATATTCACTGGAAAGCAAGTGCAAGACTACAAAAACTTCAAACGAAAGTATTTACGCAGATTGCAAATGAGTCTGTCATGCTAATCGTTAATATTGCACAAGGTTATTCGATCATTTCTGATTTAGAGGAAAAGATTGAAGTCATCGGATCCTTTATTGATTTTTATTATCGTGAAGGAATTCCTTATTCAATTGTTATTAATGTTCGAGCATTTGGACAATCTCCTTACCTTTTTATCCCTACAGGTGATGGACAAAAGCAACGACAAAAATCAATGGAACTATTATCAATTCTTTCTAAAAATGATTTAACTATGCCATTTAATCGGATGTTAAGCCATTTGGAAATTCATAAAGAGTTTCCCATGTCCGTTATCATTTTCACAAATGATGAAAAAGAAGTTGCCCCTTATATTGCTAAGTGGCAGCAAAAAACGAAAGTATTGGTTTATGGTGATGATCGGAAAGGGGGAGGGATCCAATGGAGAAAGGATTTGATCTCAACTCGTTAATCACTAGTCAATCAATAGGGAAATATGTGCAGGACATTTGGTTAATCGCTTTTTTCTTCGTATTAATTCCTGACGGTGCCACCTTGTCACTAACGATGATCTGGCTTGTCATGCATGCACTCATTTTAGTATGTGTATTATTCGTTTTCCGAAAAACAGGCTACCAAATAATTGTACCGTTGCTAATCTCATTAGTAATAACCCTTTTAGTATTTCTATTTGGAGCTCCATATTGGTTTTATCTTGCAGTTGTTTTTGTAAGTGTATGGAGAATACAGGAGAGGTTTGCAACCGAACAAGATGATTTAACTCATAATGGATTTTTCTACATGTTACTTATTCTTATCTTTTCGATCAGCATATTTGTATCTATAGTTATGCAAAATAACGAAGCGATTAGCGATAGTTATTTTCTAGTCATTTCCGGTGTCATCGTATATATCATTCACCGACTTATTGTCCACTGGCTGACGACCAAATCAATTAATCAGATTCCATTTTATTATATTGTGATTTTTTTTGGTGCAATTATGGGAATAGCAAGTAGCATATATTTCATTGTTTCATTATTTGCTGAAAAAACGAGAATTTTATTTGTTGCACTCTTTGGTGATTTATTGATGCTCCTTTTTGTTCCTTTTGGAACCTTGTTAAATTGGTTCAAAAATAAATTTCAATCGATTGCTCCACCTGAAGAAGAGCAAAAAGAAATTGTTCAGCAACTTAGTGAAGCCTTAGATGAACTAAAGCCTCTTCAAGATCAGAGTACACAATCAAGCGATTTTCCATGGATGATAATTTTTATAGTTGTAGCAACAATTCTTGTTATTTATAAGTTGTGGAAATTACTTAAAAAGAGATTAGACATTATCACTCCGAAAAAGAACATGGAAATTTCCATAAGTCGAGAACCCATTTTGACATCGACTGTATCTACAAGTAAAGAAGTTCGGTGGGCATATTCAATGGAGACCAATATCGTTCGTGAAGCTTACCGGTCTTTAGAAAAGCAAGCACGGGAATTTGGTTTAGCCAGACTTCAAGATGAAACTGTCCGTGAATGGTTTAGTAGACAAAACTGGCAAGGGGACAAACGATTTTTTTCGATTTATGACGCGGTTCGCTATGGTCAAACTCAAATGAGTGGTGCAGATGGTGAATGGTTTATTACCCAATTAGAATTGTTTTCTAAAAAATATTTCTCAAATGAGGTTTAAAGTTTTGAAAAAAAGGGGAAATTAATCTTGAACACAGCAACATTCTCATTTCCCCCTTTTTATAGGACATCTTCCATAATGGAAAGTGTCCTACTTTTTTTTGTCTAAATTCCCCTTAAGAAATTATTTGTTCATTTTTCTATAAAAGTTAAATTTACTTTGAATATTGTCTAAAGTGCGTACACATGAATAACGAGGGTTATCAGTTAATCGTTTTGCTAATAAAACATTCTTACGAAATTAAATATGCACATTATCCAAATCTTTCGATGTTTAAGTGAATGAACTTTGATAAACTAATATCACAGAGATTAATGCAGTATTTGGAGGTTTTAACATGGAAAAGAAATGGAAAGTTGGATTTGTAGGCACAGGTGTGATGGGTAAGAGCATTGTAAAGCATTTATTAATAGCAGGACATGAGGTGTCTATTTATACACGTACGAAAGCCAAAGCACTAGAATTAATCGAAATGGGTGCTGTTTGGAAGGACACGCCTGGAGAAGTAGCAGCATGCTCCAGTGTTGTATTCACTATGGTAGGGTATCCCAAAGATGTAAAAGAAGTTTATTACGGGGAGCAAGGGATTTATCAACATGGAGATCAGAATTTAATCGTGGTTGATTTAACGACTTCAACGCCGACACTTGCGATTGAACTATATGAAAAAGCGAAGGAGTATCAAATGAATTCGTTGGATGCGCCGGTTTCAGGCGGAGATATTGGTGCTCAAACAGGTAAACTCTCCATCATGGT
>JBFIXW010000165.1:0-4520 GCA_041605715.1 Paenisporosarcina sp. | reverse complement strand
GCTGAGTTTGATTGATAAATCGTCAGTTTGATTGATAAATTCCTAATTTGATTGATAAACCCTTCAGTTTGATTGATAAATCTTCAATAGAACATCACACCACAAAAAACCGTCTCATTAACCAAGAACACTTTGCATTGAAACAAACTTCTTTCAACCAGAAGCGAAGCGAAAACCAAAACCATTCAAATTGATTTTCTTTGTTGGTGTAGAATTGCCTAATTATTAAGCACGTTTACAACATAGGCTTTTTACATATCAAATAGACGCTTTAAATAACGCTGAGGATTCTTCTCCTTTATTAGAACTTTAGAGTAAATTGGAATTGCCAGGCAGAATGATTGCGACCTATTATGGAACACTCTAAAATTGAATTTGAGGTGATTGACATGAAAATAGAAGTATGGTCAGATTATGTTTGTCCATTTTGTTATATAGGAAAACGTCGATTAGAAGAAGCAATTTCGTCATCAGGGTTATCAGAAAATATCGAGATCCAATTTAAAGCTTATGAATTAGATCCTAACTCTCCAGCAACTTCAGATAAATCGACATACGAAATACTTGCTGAAAAGTATAATACGACACTTGATGCAGCAAAGAAAATGACGGAATCGGTTAGTCAACAAGCAGAAACAGTCGGTTTGACATACGATTTCGATCAAATTAAACACGCAAACACATTTGATGCACACCGCTTAGCGAAATGGGCGGAGAGCGAAGGTAAGCCAGCAGAAGTAAACGAACGTTTACTAAAAGCTCATTTCACTGAAGCACAAGAAATTGGACGACATGAAGTCTTATTAGATGTTATTGAAGAAATTGGCTTAGATCGACAAAAAGCAGCTGAAGTATTAGCTTCAAATGCATTCGAAGTTGAAGTGAAACAAGATGTTCAAGAAGGCATGTTGCTCGGTGTACAAGGTGTGCCGTTTTTCGTCATAAATCGTAAATACGCTATTTCTGGAGCTCAACCAGCAGAAGCTTTTGCTGATGCATTAAAGAAAGTTGCCGAAGAAGAAGGAATATTACCGAAACTTCAAACGCTTGGTCAAGACGATATAGGAATGTGTAAAGATAATTCTTGTTCATAGGTTATCGAGAATTTAGATATAGATAAACATGTAAATATTCGATGAAAAAGAGGAGTGGATACAATGTCCACTCCTCTTTTTGTCATACTAAATTATTTTTATCTCGATCAAAGCCTTTATAGCGGGTACCTTGGAATGTCAAAATCCCCAAGTCTTGTTCGGCTAGCATGCCAAATTCCGAACCATTTACTCTAAGTTCTATTCGATCACCACTTTGGACTTCAAAGGTTACGTAATACGAAGTGCTAGCAGCAGAATCCCCGTGTCCACCAGAAGTTCGAGTGCGTTTCGTCATAACTTCAGCAGGAACATTAAGTATTGGAGATTGATTATTTGAACTCCATTCAGTAATTCCTTTAACAAAAATAAAAATAAAAACGCCAATAATAAGGGCGGGTATTAGAACAAACATTGCGCCAAATAAACTAAAACCACCTATAGCATATGGATCCATCGGCAAATCAATCACCCCTTAAAAAGTTATCTTCTATAATGTACGAATTATTTCTAGAATAGTTTCAGGAGAGGAAAAAGTTATCAGCCATAATTGCTTATCGACAAATATTTTTAAATGAAAGGAAATTCATCTCCTTCTGCTTGAAGCAGAGAACATGTCTTATACTACATGAGTATGAATGGAGAATCAGTACCACCAATAGGACATTTTAAGGATTTCATTAAATAAAAAAAGTTTTGTCGAATTTTCACTTTTATTTTCCATCAAAATACTCCTTTCGTATCATCTATTAGCATAGAATTGTCTTAAACTGATATAAATATATCATAAAACACATTGACTATTTTCAGACAATGTTCGACAATGTATATGTATGGAAGGAATAATTAAAATGGTATTTAATTACATTTAATGATCCATGTGCAAAAAGAGAAGAACGTTAGGGTGTGACGAAGTGTCAAAAAGGCAAATACAAGCTTATGTATTACTTTCAATAATTCTTCTGACAGTCGTTGCATTAACCATAATTAATTATCAAGATACAAAAGAATATGTAATTGAAACGGTAGATAATGAAACGAATGAGTTGTTAAAGAACTTTACAGATGAAACGAACAAATTTTCGAATGAAAGAGTTGCAGAATTAGAACTTATCGCAAATTATTTAGTGTTATTAGATGGTAATGATGAAGAAATCATTGAGTTCTTGGCAAATCAACGTGAGAAGATGCCCTTTTTCACATCCTTAGGTTTTATTAACCCAGAAGGTGAAACTTTAGCTGGTGATGGCTCACGTTTTAAAGTGAATCAGATTGACTCATTTGAACGAGCTTTAAAAGGTAAAGTGGTGTTTAGTGATTTATTTCCCCTATACCAAGATCCTGACCAAATAGTAACGGCCATCCGTCTCCCTGTTAAAAAGGGTGAGGAAGTAATTGGGGTTCTGTCTGGTGTCGTGAATATGGGGAATATTCTAGGATCCGTAGCAAAAGAGTCAAGTCTACCGGGCAGTCTATATTTATTTAAAGAAGAACAGCTAGTTTTTTCAACGACAGATGAGCCGTTTGATAATCGATTCGATTATGCAGCAGATATCAAAGAACAAATGAAAGAAAATGAGAGTGGTTCAATTTTAGTTGAAGAAGATTCGGCGCATTTTGTTATGTTCCGACGTGCAGGAGCCGATTGGACAGTGCTCGTCGATTCCTATACAGACGCTCTAGATAATCGAATTTCAACGATTTTTTGGCGCAATACCTTAATTGTGGCTGTGACATTTTTGATATTATGCGGAATCTTATTTTACATACGAATAAATGAAGTACGTGAAGACAATTTGTTGAAACGTGATTTGTTAACAAACTTACCAAACCGTGTCGTACTTGAAGAAAAATTGAAAAGAGACTTGGATCCCACAAACTTTAAGAAGTTCACTTTATTTTTTGTGAATCTAGACCGTTTTAAAGAAATAAACGAGCGAAATGGCTATCAAATTGGTGACAGGGTACTCTTTGAAGTAAGTAATAAAATTCAAGAGTTTGCTAATCGCAATGATTTGTATCGAGTTGGTGGGGACGAATTCGTTCTACTTGTTTCTACACAAAATGAAGAAGAATTAAAGACAATGACAACTGCTTTAGTAAACTTAATGGGAGAACCTCTTGAGCTCTCAACGTTTGAAAGCATATGGATGACGTTAAGTCTTGGGATTCGAAAATCCGAATTAGGAGATTGGCCAGACTTGATGATGCAAGATGCTACATTTGCTGTACAAGAAGCCAAAAAGCTAGGTGGAAATCGAGCAGTCTTTTTCTCTCAAGAATTAGCAAATCAGAATGAGCGTGCAAGATTAATAGCAAATAATGTTGTCCATGCACTCCATAATAATGAATACTATATGGTTTACCAACCGGTGTATGAATTATCAACGCAAAAAATCAAGAGCTTTGAGGCTTTACTTCGATGGGAGTCGCCATTAATTGGAGCAGTTTCACCAATTGAATTTATTCCGTTGCTTGAAGATAATGATTTAATTGTTCCAGTGGGTCGTTGGATTATTAGACAAGTGGCACTGCAAGTAAAACAGTGGGAAAATGAGTTACATGATGGTTTCCACGTAGCAATTAATATTTCAGTCAAACAAATGATGCATCCCGATTTCATGAATGACATTAAGTCGATTATTCAAGAAGTAGGTATTTCACCTAGTAGTTTAATGTTCGAGATTACCGAGACGGTTGCTGTACAAAACAGTGAATTAGCATCTATATTATTGACGGAGCTAAACGAATACGGTGTTCAAACTGCATTAGATGATTTTGGAACGGGTTACTCATCATTATCGATTTTAAAACTTTTACCTATTCAACATGTTAAAGTGGACCGTTCATTCTTGATGACTATGGAAAATGAAGGTGAAAAGTCACAGATTATTTTACAAGGAATTTTGGATATCGCAAAAAACTTGGGTATGACCACGGTAATGGAAGGTGTCGAAACAGAAGAGCAGTTGTTTTTATTAAAAGAAATGGGTGCTCATAAAATTCAAGGATTCCTTATCAGCCGTCCTATGGTTGCTGAACTTGCCATCAAACTGATTGACCAAAAATGGACATATTAAAGAAAGCAATTCCTTCATTGAGAGGGAATTGCTTTTTTTGATTAGGTGATACCTGAGTAAAATTCAAGTTCTTAACTTTTATATTGGATCAAAAAAAGAAGTTGATCGGCAATTTCTTTCGCTTTCTGCGGAAGAAACGCCAGCCTCCTCGGCTGTTAAAAACCTATGCTCCTGCGGTTACTCGTCGCAAACGAATTGTGCACAATTCGTTGCCTGCGGGGTCTAGCTTGTTTCTTTATTCCGCAGGAGTCTTCAGAAATAGCCGACCAACTTCTAATAATTATTAAATAATAACTAGTTCACTTCGTGCTAACCATGGAAATAAGTTATGTGGTGCAATTCAAATTTC
>JBFIXW010000164.1:0-4553 GCA_041605715.1 Paenisporosarcina sp. | reverse complement strand
TCACCAGCATCTCGCGGTATAAAGTAACCATGAGCTTTGAACATATTGTAGGTGAGTCCTGAACAATCAAATCCGTATGGGGACATGCCTCCCCAAAAATAAGGTAACTCTAAAAACGTACTTGCACAGGAAACGATTTCTGCCCCAGATTGTTCTTTAAAGGACTCAATCCCTGGGGAGATTTCAACATCCTCGCTCCAGACCAGTAAATCACCGAGTGGTGTATGGACCATAGTAAAGGAAGAATTGTTGTCGATTACAGGTAAGATTGTATTAAATGGAACAACCAGTTTAGGTTTTCGATCCAATGTCCATAATTGAACTTTTGGAATTCGAACTTTGGCGTAACCAAAATCTGAAATTCTTGGTAGTTCTTTTATTTGAGAAAGGGGTACCCATCCTGGGTAGCCACGCTCATGTTTTTTAGACGGTTGCCAAGTACAAATTACTTTTGCCCAGTCTCCAACTACTTCTTCTAAAATCACAGGTTCACCAAATAACAACTGAGTTTGTACGCGATTATTGTTACACAAATCTAATAAATCTTTATTTGTCAGAGCTTCAATCCATTTGTTCATTCGAACAGGATTATCTATTCCAGGTTGATCGATTTCTCTTACCGATTCTGGTGTTGTCCATACGGTTGCTACCGAGACCGAACATACCCGAGTTGTTGAAGTTTGAACTAACATGTGAGTCCTCCCACTATTACGCATGACTTGTTCATCTATACGCACTTTATTTACAAATAAAAACTGTTTCAATACGTTCTTCTCTTAATAAACCATTATGAAAATGCTGCATATCAGTTTTAAAAACTTGATGATGGAACAGCAATTTAAACTATTTACGAAAGGCCCCTACTTTTATTCAACGCCTGGTAAAATTGTAAGTGTTTTCGAATCCCCATCTAATCGTGCTTCTGCACCCAGAGGAATTGCAAAATGGGGTTCACAGTGACCGATTTTGAATCCTGAAACAACAGGTTTATTTAAATCTCCCAAGTAATGTTGTAATACCTCTTCTAATGATAAAGTCTCTTTCCGTTTTTTCGGTTCGGCACGAGCAAAATCTCCAACGACGATTCCAGAAGCTTCATTAAGTTTCCCAGCTAAACGCAACTGGTTTAACTTGCTATCAATTTGATAAGGTTCCTCACCCACATCTTCTATTAATAACAATTTCCCTAGCGTATCGATTTCAAACTTAGTTCCTAGTGCACTAACAAGTAACGAAAGATTTCCTCCAACTAATTCTCCTTGCGCGACTCCCCCACCTAATGAAGTAAGTGGTGAAATCACTTCTGAATAATGAAGTTCGATTGGTTCAAATAATTGATTGAACATTTTAGCAGACAACTCTTGGAATGTGTCTAATCCAACATCTGATGCAAGCATTGGACCATGGAATGTGACGACATTCGCATATTGACCAATTGTAGTGTGTAAATACGTGATATCGCTGTATCCCCAGAATATTTTCGGTTGCTCTGACATTAATTGAACATCGATTCGATCTGCGTATCGTCCCGCTCCGTATCCTCCACCAGCACAAATGACTCCTTTGATTGTAGGGTCAGCAAGCATTTCATGTAAATCAGATAATCGGTCTTCGTCTGTACCCGCAAGGTAGCCATTTTTACTTTTAACATGTTTACCCATTTTAATGTTTAGGCCAAGGCCTTCTAGAAACGATAAGGAACGTTGCAAGCTCTCTAAATCAGGGGGACTCGATGGAGAAATAATTCCGATCGTGTCACCATTTTGTAGTCTCGGTGGTCTAATGCGCATTTTGATTACCCCTTTTTTTGTGAATTCCGTTTACGAAAATTGTTTTACATTACAAACATTTATATGAATGAAACAAGGAAGCTGGATTGAAAAATTCAGTTGTATTATAGAACATCAACTAAACATGTATCCAAGCTTTGTGTAAATAAAACAAGATATACATTCTAGTATAACTTTTTTTATTCACAGAAGTGTTCTCCGCGCTATTTCAACGCCTAAATTTCTTTTAAAATCAATAGATCCCATATTTAACTGACCATTTATATTTGAAGTAAGCCCTGAGTGAGGAAATATGAGCTAGTTGGTTTCTTTTCGCTTCGCTTCGTACTGCAAAAGGTGACCTTTCACTCTAAATTGACTTCTACGGGCAAAAGCCCAGGAAATTTTAGTAATAAAGGCTGCAATTGCTACGTTAGTTAGCTCTTTTCCGTTTCTGTATGGATGTATCGTTGAAAGTACTGCCCCCTGCTCATTTAAATACAACTTTTTTACTCATACTCTTTTACCACTACGAATGTTTTGAAGTAAGTTACGGTTGTTTCAAATGGTTTATGATTGACATATCCTTAGAAGCATAATAAGATGAAAACAACTTTTTTGTTCGGGACTTAAGGCAGAAGGTGTCGGGAGCGACATCGCCATTTAGAACAGATGAGCTGAGAAAAGAAGAGAAGAGCCGAGAAATCAACGACAAAGAGAAGTAGCGTAAGGTCGTGCTTTGAGAGAGTCAGCGGTTGGTGGAAGCTGATAGACACGAATTGCGTGAATGGACTTTGGAGAGTTTCCCAGAACCTGAGTATGGGAAAACGTCTGATCTACGTTACAGATTTTAAAGTGAAAGCCTAAAAGGCTTTTAAATGAGGTGGCACCGCGGTCATTCCGTCCTCTGCAGATGAACTTTATTGTTCAATTGCAGGGGGCTTTTTTGCGTTTTGCGGTGCCCGAGCAGAGGAGAGTATAGCATGAGAAGTGTAGGGAACAAAACACATCGTCTCCAGTTAAATGGCGACACATTAACACCCATCTCTATTTTTCATCGATTAAAGGGAAACCGAAAATTTTTATTGGAAAGTTCTTTAAAGCACGAGGAATCTGGCAGGTACTCGTTTATTGGTTCCAATCCTACAACGGAGTTTCGAGGGTTTGAAAAGGAGCTTTTGGAAACCAATCTTCTGACTCAAGAAATCAAACAGCATATCGGAAGACCTCTTGATAGATTAAAAGACTTATTTTCTATCACAGAAGAAAGCAACGACTTCCCTTTTACCGGCGGTGCGGTTGGTTATATTGGGTATGACGTAATTGCTCAGTATGAGTCCATCGGAAGACAGTTGCTAGATGATCGTGATATGCCAGATATTCACTTACTTGTATACGAAACCATTATTGTATATGACCATTTAAAGCAAGATGTAACGATTATACACAGAGGGACAGACCCATCAGAACTTACAAACATTAAGGAACAATTAGAAATAAAAGAAAACACGTCAGATGACACTTTAACTGCTGTTGCTTTTACACCAAACGTTACGCAAGAACATTATGTTGACCAAGTGAAAAAAGCAAAAGAACATATTCGAGCAGGTGATATTTTTCAAATTGTCTTATCTCAAAGACTTGAAGCACCCTTTACAGAAAGTCCATTTTCATTGTATCGGAAATTACGTAAGGAAAACCCATCACCTTATATGTTTTACGTGGACTTTGATGAACATGTCATACTCGGCTCGTCGCCCGAGAGTTTATTAAATATTAAGGGCAGTCGAGTTACAACGAATCCAATCGCTGGTACACGGAAGCGTGGGGCAACTAAGGAAGATGACTCTGCACTTCAAACCGAGTTACAAAACGACCCTAAAGAGCTAGCAGAACATCGAATGTTGGTCGACTTAGGGAGAAATGATTTAGGGCGCATTAGTGAAATTGGGTCCATTCATCTCACGAAATATATGACCGTAGAAAAATATCAACATGTGATGCATCTTGTGTCGGAAGTGTGTGGCACGCTTAAACAAAATTTACATCCTCTCGATGCTTTAATCGCTTGTCTTCCTGCAGGCACGGTATCTGGGGCACCAAAAATACGTGCGATGCAGCTAATTCAGGAATTCGAGACTGTTAAACGTGGGGTATATGGAGGAGCCGTTGGTTACCTTGGATTCAACGGAAATCTAGACATCGCTTTAGCTATTCGAACTTATGTGGTAAAAAATCAAACCGCTTATGTTCAAGCGGGGGCAGGCATTGTTTACGACTCCAATCCAGTGGCTGAATATGAAGAAACTTTGCATAAAGCGAAGTCATTGCTCGAGGTGTTGTCATGATTTTACTAATTGATCACTATGATTCGTTTACGTATAACCTGTACCAAAGCCTTTCCATTCTCGGTGAAGAGGTGCATGTGGCTCGCTATGATGAGATTTCAATAAAGGAGATTGACTCAATGAATGTAAAAGCCATTGTTCTATCACCTGGTCCTGGTTCACCACATGAAAAGAAACAATCGTTAACCATTATTCAGCAATTTCACCAAACGATTCCGATACTTGGTGTGTGCCTAGGACATCAATTACTAGGTATAGCATTTGGCGGGCAAATAAAACATGCAAATCAAGTCATGCACGGTAAAATCTCGGTCGTTCGTCATTCAAATGGAGGAATGTTCGCTTATTTACCTCAGCCCCTCCCTGTAATGCGTTATCATTCGTTGCTATTAGACGAATCTTGTTTGCCCACATGTATAAAGACAACTGCTCGATC
>JBFIXW010000163.1:0-4557 GCA_041605715.1 Paenisporosarcina sp. | reverse complement strand
TTAAAGATGAACACTTTTATGGTGATTCATATGATCCTTCTCATCAAGTACTTGAGTACAAGGACGAGAAAAAAACAGATTTGTTAAAAGAATATTAATGAATGAAAAAAGAGCGCCAACTTCCCGCGAGGGCACTGAAAAACTTACGTTTTTTATAGCGTATTGGTTTTCAAAACAAAAAGAAGGCACTTTCTGTTCGATTTTGAACAAAAAGTGCCTTCTTTCTTCATTTATTTCTTACTATTTTCGTTTATTAGCTTGATTATTCGCTTAAGGTTGACAGCGAATATCGTGGTGGCTCCTTGAATCCCCATGCCAAATAGACCCGCAGACGATGCTGTATCGTACCCGTGCCCATTTTTTAACTCACTATTTTTTGCTTCCACTTTATAGCGATCCTTGGCTATTCGAATAAATTCATCCGTTTTTTGAAAGGCTAGTTGCTCTACATGTGTTTCGGATTTTAAGCTTACCGAATAGGTTTTACTTTTCGAGTCTTCCTTGTAACAACCATCACCTAGTGGACATACCTTGCATTTTTCAATATCAAAATAATGTGTCTCTACTTGGTTTTTACCTTGTCCCTTTTTGCCAGTTCGTGCTTTACGTACTGCTAAATGTCCGGCTTTACAGACAAATCGACCTGCATCCTTGTTGTATTCGAATATGTCTTCTTCTTTTCGATTGCCTTCTGAAATAGCAGGATTTAACTTGGAAATAAGTGCAATTTTTTCTTCTTTTGTATACTCAATATTTGCTTTTTCTGAATACGCTGCATCTCCAATAACCGTGTCCACTGCTATACCTGCTTGTTTACTTTTTACAATCAATTCTTGTAAGTACTTCCCATCACTTTTTTCACCAGTGGTGATTACAGCTGCTGTAATGATTCGCTCATCACTTAAGGCAATGTGTGTCTTATAACCAAAGAAAGATGAATCAGCTGATTTATGACCTTTTCGTGCATCGGCATCTGCCGAAAAAGAAAGGTGCACTTGATAATCCTCTACCACTTCCTTCAACATATTTAAACGTTCTTTAATAGCGGGTATTTGTGCGAATTGAGGTTCCTTTTCAATTACTGCAATTAAGTTTTCACAGTAAGTTATTTCATCTTTTACTTCGTTCGTCGTGTTTTTGACAGGAAACTTATCCTTCATCGATTCGTCGATTTTATAAATTGCTTTTCGGACATTTTTTGATTTCTCTTGTAAGAATTCTTTTGGTGATTTTTGATTGTAACGTGCTTTTGTATGTGTGGCGTCCACAATAATAGTGTTACTTTTAATAATGTTCTTTTCCAATGCGATTTCAACGGTTTTCCCAATTAACATATCTAATAGACCTACGTCTTTTAGACGCATTCGTCGAAATTTTGTCAGTGAACTTGGATCGATGACGTCATCTTCTGGTGCCATATCTAAGAAGAATTTAAAAGACATATCGTATTTAGAACGCTCTACTAAATCAACGTCCGACACATCATGAATAGCCTTTAATAATAAATACTTAAACATACGTATAGGAGGAATCGCATTTCGACCGTTATCCAAACAGTATTTCGTTTTTAACTCGTCTAGAATAAAGGAGAAATCAACAAGTTCATTAATCTGACGAAGCATGTTATCTTTTGGCACGACGATATCATAAATCCCCATATATGGACTTAAATTGAGCGTTTCTTGCGTTGAAATCATGGAGAACACCACCTGCATTTACTTTATTTAAGTATACAAGAAAATAGATGCCATTTTAGAAAGATGAAAATATTTTTCATGATCATGATACTAGTGGATGGGAGTGGAAGGCAGCGACTCCAGCGGGAACAGCGCGAACTGAAAGCCCCGCAGGAACGTAGTGACGAGGAGATTGAAGTCGTGCCCGCGGAACGCGTCTGCCTGGAACGGAAATTCACGGCTTCTAAGAGAAAAATGCGAGCATGGGAACAAAATCGTTCACATACTCGCATTGATGTTCCAAAGAGGACTTTTTCAGTGCCCTCCTTCCCGCGGCGCTCTTTTTTATATTGATTTTTGATTAACTTTCTTTTAATGCTCGGTGGGATGATCGTTTAAGTTGATTGTTTTTGTACCAACCAATTCAGCTAAACGATTAATTTTCTTTTGATAGAATTGGCGATCTAATGACTGTATTTCATTCGCATCCATACTTTCAATCATGTACAGTTGAATATTCCAAAGTTCTTCTTTTGCCGAAAGTGGTGCCAGTTGAGCTGCACTAATTAATGAATCCGTGATTGCAGCTAAAACTGAAATATCCCCTTTGCCATAATGGCTTAATTGATAAAAGGTGTGATACAGCATTTCGTCAAAGTTATGTATTCGTAACTTCACTCTGTGAATCGATTTCACATCATTAAAGATGAAATCTGCACGAGGTAATTGGCTATAACTTCCCAATAATCTACCTAATTGATGAATATTATGAATCGCTGTATTTGGATCATTAATGCCTGGTGATATAGCACGTAAAGACACTTCCACCATCTTTTGAATCGCAAAAACTGGGTCTTGTCTCGTATCTCTTTCACTACCAATTGTAAACAATTGTGTAGGATTTTCTTCTATTTCTATAGATTCATTAAGGTAAAGTGTCACAACTGGTGTATTTGCTTGGACAAAGTCACCAATACAACATTCTATTTCAATTTGTCCATCATACTTTTCAGCAACTTTCACCATTTGGTCTAAATGAAATAATTGAATATACCCATCGCTTTCTGCTTTTATTGGATGAGCTTTCTTTTTAACTGTCCATTGAGCTTCTATATTGGTTGTCATATCTTCTCTCTTTAAAAGTTCATTATAACACCCAACCGCTTCGTCGCCTTCAATGGTTAACTTCTCAATGAGCGTATTCACTTGAATATTTTGTGCGATATGATGAATAAAGACTGCGAAGAACGCTAAGCAAACCATCGCATATATTACACCAATTAGTGATGAAATGACCGATTCACCAGCAATTGATTCTTGCATAAATAAGAGAGATAGCGTGGTATAGATAAACCCTCCCATAAATACCCCCAATACCCGCCACACCATTGGGTCTCGCACAAAATTCTTTAAAGTTCTAGGGGAAAATTGGGAAGAATAAGTTGTCAGAACAACCATAATTGTAGAAAACGTAAAGGTGGTCATCGTTAAAAGAGCAGCAGACAAACCGCCTAATATCGTTTGAGCCAATTCCACAGTGGTTAATAAAACATGTGGAACGTACATAAGCAAAATATCATCATATAGATGATCAATAGTTGAAAATATTACTGCAAAGATAACTGAAATTACACTGTATAAAGTGGGAATAAACCAGATACTTTCCTTAATTTTTAACCAATATCGCTCCATGTGCCCATCTCCTCTTTTATAAACACTGTAGCATATAGTGAATATAATCCATACGCATGACTAATGGAATAAGCCTAATATCTCAATACCCTCTTTTAATGAAAATATAAACACATCTATTGGCATGTATAAAATTTACCAAAAAGATTAGTTTAGACTATATGCAAAATCTTTTCCTGCACCTATTATAGGCAATAAGAGAAATAAGTGATGTACTACGTTACTGATTCTCGATAAAGGCAAACCTGATTAAAGTCAGCGACGCAAAGCTAAAGGGGCTTATTGTGTTCATACACAGATGCTAGCCAGCTTCCGAAAGAACAGGGCATAGGATTTTAGAGATGCAAAACGAGTGATCACTAATTTCAATAGGGCACTTTGCCCCTTATTTAAAATTAGCCATCACAACATTTTGATATCTACTAATCTATTAGTGAACCCCGCTTTCGGTAGGCGGGGTTCATTTTTTTATGTTGGAGGTGAAGTTGTGCAAGTGATTGACTCGGTACAAGGAACTGTGATTGCAAAAGATGTAAAGCCTGCGTACTCCTTTGGAAAACGTTTAAAGGGACTTCTTTTCACATCATCACTTCCTCGTCAATCCGGAATTCATATTCAACCCTGCCGATCGGTTCACACGTATTTTATGAAATACCCGATTGACATCGTCTACTTAGATGCCAATCAAGTAGTGGTTGGTCTCGATCAATCTGTCGCACCTGGAAAACGCGGATCACACTTCCCTAGCGTTTTTTCTGTAATCGAATTAGCAGCAGGTCGCATCGAAGAACTCGCACTTGAAGCAGGACAAAAACTAATCATTCAACCAAAAGGAGAGAAATAATCATGACACAATGGATCAAGAATTTCATGAACGAAGAAGAAGGACAAGGTATGGCTGAGTATGCGTTGGTATTAGGAATTATTGCAATTGGAGTTGTAGCAATATTAGTTACTTTTGGAGATGCAATTGTAACACAATTTAATAAAGTTATTACAGAATTTAAAGGTGAAACTTCAGCTTCATAAATAATAAAAATTCAAGCGAAAGGAGGAACTTGTAATGCAACTATTAGATGGCTTACTCATCGTGTTAATGACCATTTGTTTATTCACAGATTTGAAAAGCCGAAAAATCTATAATCATGTGTTGCTTCCTTCCCTCCTTCTCGCTTTGATTTTTCAAGTT
>JBFIXW010000162.1:0-4574 GCA_041605715.1 Paenisporosarcina sp. | reverse complement strand
AGTAGAGAGAAATCTGGTTTTAATAAGTTTTCGCGGTGTCCAATTGAATTCATCAAACCTTCATGCGCGAAAATGCTGCTAGATTGACCATACGCTAGGTTTTCACCAGCGACTCTATAGGAGATTCCGTCACTGGTCATACGATCGAAGGGTGATTCACCGTTTAAGTTCGTATGACTAAAATAATTGTTGATGGCCATATCTTCACTGTGATCGAACGCTGTTATTTGGATTAATGAATCCCATTTTACAGCTCTTACACCATGATGAACTCTTGCGGCGTTTGTTAGGTCAAATAATTGTAGCTCAAGACCTTCTTGCAAGGATTTACTGCTAGCGGCATACACAGATGGTTTACTCTTCTCAAGATTTTCAGACAGAATTTGAATGGCAGTTAGCGTGTTGTTTTCATGAACATCGTAGAAGATCGTAGCGTACACATTTTCTATTAAAAATGTGTCTGCGCCTTGATCTTCATTCAATATAAAATTGGTATTACCTTTGGTGATATACGTAAGTGGTTTACCAAGAGCTTTTCTGACATCTTCTTTAGAAGAGTTTAACTTGATTCCGAGTGTAGAGGCTATTAAGTCATTATTGGTAAATAGTCCATTCACTTTGTTTTCACGGTCATAGGAAACCATGAAAAAGTTTTGATAGTCGGTATGGTAAGTTTGCCACGATGTTCCGTATTCATTCGCAGTGATGCGTTTAGGTTCGCCTATTTCTGCAATAACTGAATCCTTTAGAGATCCAATCTCAATATTATGAACCGAGAATAAGCCGTCTGTAGGCGTTTTTAAAGTTGGTTTATCTATTGGCTCAATGGGAGTGGGTAAGATGCGATTTTTCTCCTCGACTAATTGAGCTGGTAGTTCGGTTATAGCAGTTTGAATAGTTTCAATAGATTCGGTGAAAAGGGGCTGATCCTTTACATAGTCAATCCCAACTTGAACTTGTTGATCAATTTTGTCTAAAAACGAGGTATCTATATAATCGTCCGCGTATTTTTCCCAAAAGGGGCTCGTTACATATACGCCAATTGTAATCACAATCAATAATCCAATGGTTCTCAATTAAATCCCCTCCTGTCTTTCTATTTTAATCTGACTTTGCTAGAATCCATAAAGAAACGCATTTCTCTATCTACTAGAGTAACCATTTTTAATATTTGAAATACATTTTACTACACGATTAATTTAACCAGAATCTCCTAGAAATCTCCTTTGGACTTAGAACCGTTAAGGGATTAAACTGAGACTATCAGATTTAACGAGGGAGCCCCTATGCATACAATTATTTATTATCTCCAAGACATGTGGTTCTACATGGCCATCTCATTGCCAGTCATCATGATTTACCGCTTTAATCGAATAAAGAAATCAAAACATAAAGCTAACCCAATACACGAAATTGGCGTAATAGTCTTTTTGATTTTTTTAATCGGCTTGCTTTCCCAAACGGTTATCCCTTCCATTTCATTTAGCAATGGCTCCATTGAGTTCGTTAATGGCAATTTCCAAGCTGTTAATTTAGAATTCTTCCGTGTATTTCGGGAAACATATAATGCGATTAAATATCTCGATTTGTGGCAGCCTTTTTTAATTAATTTCATGGGGAATATTTTTATGTTTATGCCTATTGGATTCTTGTTGCCTTTACTTTGGAAGAAGTTTGAATATATTTTTTGGACAGTCTTAGCAGGATTTTTATTGTCATTGTCTATTGAATTGTTGCAATTGACGCAATTGAGAAGTAGTGACGTCGATGATTTATGGTTAAATACACTGGGTACATTCATTGGTTTTATTTGCTTTACGTTTATTCCAAAAAAACATCGTCACTGGTTTAAAAAAGAAAAGGTGGGGTAAATACTTAGTGACTAAATATGTAAGGAGATTCACATCATGATCCCACCTAAAGAAACAAAAATGGACGGAAAAATAATGACTGTCATAGATGACCTGGTAGCTCAAGGTGTCTTTAAAGTAGAAGGCAAACAACTATATGAACTATCATTATATGAGTTAATAAAAGAGCATATGGAAAAAGCAAACTTATAAATATAGGTCAGTATGGCAACGTAACAAGTTGTCATTCTGACTTTTTTTGTTAGTAAATATAAAATTTCATTGAAATAGCGTCTAAAGGACGACTTATGTAAAGTTGGAATAAATGCTATAATTTCTGTTTGAAGCAATTATAAAAAAGAAGTTAATATGTTTTACCTATAAAGTCTATTGTGGAGGTTTTCAAATGAATCAAGCGCAACGAAAACAACTCTCAAATGAATGGTTAGAAGAAGCAACAATCTTTCAAATGCAAGAGAAAATGGAAGCTTGCGAGGTGACTTCTGAAGATCTTGTTTTGATGTATTTAGAAGCGATTTCAGAGAAAAATTCACTTGTAAATGCAGTACTGGAAGTGAATCCAAAAGCTCTTCAAATTGCACAAGCTTTAGACGATGAACGCTCAGAAAGTGGACCACGGTCCATTTTACATGGAATACCCATTTTGTTAAAAGATAATATCGAGACTGCCGATGAATTACATACTAGTGCGGGTTCTTTGGCACTAGCTAAGCATTATGCTACGAATGATGCCACCATTGTTGAAAAACTTCGAAATGCTGGTGTTGTTATTTTAGGCAAAGCGAATATGACTGAGTGGGCTAACTTCATGTCAGATAAAATGACCAATGGGTTTAGTTCTCGTGGTGGACAAGTAGTCAATCCCTATGGTCCTTTTGATGTTGGAGGGTCCAGTTCAGGGTCTGCTTCAGCCATCGCATCTAATTTAGCTGCTGCAGCTATTGGAACAGAGACATCTGGTTCCATATTAAATCCAGCAGCACAAAATGGCTTAGTAGGTTTAAAACCAACAGTCGGTAGTGTGAGTCGTGCGGGAATCATTCCCTTGTCACATACTCAAGATACAGCTGGACCTATGACTCGTACTGTTGAAGATGCGCTTCATCTGTTTTCTGTAATTGTTGGTCAGGATAATCGTGATCCAATTACTCAAAAAAGTCGCGTATTTAAGGATATGACATGGACAGATTGTTTGGATGTTCATGCACTTAAAGGGAAAAGAATTGGCGTTGCACGAGCAATTTTTGATCAAGAAATGTCAGCAGAGCGTGCTGACTTATTTGAAAGACAACTGGAAGTTCTTAAAGAGCTCGGTTGTGAAATAATTGACCCAGTTGATATAGGCTGCACAGAAGATGTATTAGGATATGAAGTTTTGACGTACGAATTTAAAGCAGCTTTAAATGGTTATTTAGCCAAAACTAATGTGACTAATCCAATACGCTCTCTAAGCGATGTAATTCATTTTAATAATCTGTACCCAATTGAAACACTTAAATTTGGTCAAGTTATGCTAGAACGCTCTGAACAAACTTCTGGGACACTGACTGAAATAGAATATATTCAAGCACTTACGAACAATCGGTATCTAACAGCTGAAATTGGACTAGGTAAATCTTTAGATGATTTGCAGCTCGATGCTCTTGTTTTTCCGCAAGTTCATGGGTGTAGCATAGGCGCAGCTGCTGGATATCCATCGATAACAGTTCCTGCAGGATTTACCCAAGTTGGGGAGCCATTTGGATTGACCTTTTCTTCAAGAGCATGGAGTGAACCTATGCTCATTTCAATGGCTTATGCGTTCGAACAAAAAGTTAATGCTCGGAGAAAACCAACATTCAAGATACAATGAACATACATTACGTTTCTAGAAAAGAGAGTTGATATTAGATGACATTAAACAATTCATTTTTACCCATATTATTAGGTTCTGATATGAATGCATACGGTATGGCACGTGCCTTTCATGAAGCTTATGGAATTAAACCACTTGTCTTAGGTCGTATGAATTTGTCTGCAACACAAGACAGTAAAATTTTAGATTTTCAAGTTATTCCTCGTTTAAACGAACAAGATGTTTTTGTTCCTGCTCTAATTAAAGTAGCAAGTGAACACCCGAACCAAAAGTTACTATTGCTAGCTTGTGGAGATGATTATGCAAAGTTAATTATTAAAAACAAACAGGAGTTACTTCCTCATTTTGCAGTCCCATATATTGATGAAACTTTAATGGAACGCATCGTATTAAAGGAGAACTTTTATGAAATCTGTGAACAATATGGCTTTTCATATCCAAAAACAGCCTTATGTACATTTAAGAATAAAGATGAGTTCAATATAGACTTCACATACCCAATTATTATTAAAGCCTCTAATTCCGTGGCTTACTGGAATTGTTCGTTCCCAGGTAAAAAGAAAGTTTTTGTGGCACATGATGTAGCAGAAAAAAATGCCATTATCAAAGCAATTTATGAATCGACTTATAAAGATAATCTAACCATCCAAGAATTTATTCCAGGTGACGATTCGTTCATGCGTGTGTTAAATGCGTATGTTGGGAAGGATGGAAAAGTGAAGCTTATGTCGTTAGGAAATCCGATTCTAGAAGAACATTCCCCAGAAGGTATCGGCAGTTACGCAGCAATTATCAATACGTTTGATGAAGCATTGTTGGATAAAGTGCGATTCTTCTTAGAGGATATT
>JBFIXW010000161.1:0-4580 GCA_041605715.1 Paenisporosarcina sp. | reverse complement strand
CATTCATCCGGCAACTGCTGAGAAATTACAGCGTTTTCTCTTGCAATTTGAGGAGTGGCGTCACCTTGCGAGGAGAGGTTCTTTAGCAGAACTAATTTGGCGTATTTATATGGACACGTACTATTATGAAATGGTCGGAGCTATGGCAAACGGGAAACAACGCCAGTCGAATTTACGAGCATTACATGACCGAGCCTTAGCGTATGAACAAACGTCGTTTAGAGGCTTGTTCCGTTTCCTTCGTTTTATCGACCGCATGAAAAAGCGCGGCGATGATTTAGGAACAGCTCGTGCCATGAGCGAAAAAGAAAATGTGGTTCGCTTAATGACGATTCACTCTTCTAAAGGGTTAGAGTTTCCGTATGTGTTTATTGCGGGGCTTGGACGTGATTTTAATCAAATGGACTTCAATGAACTGTATTTATTTGACCAAACGTTTGGTCTAGCTGTTAAAGCAATCGATCCAGAAAAACGAATATCATATACGTCCTTGCCGTTTTTAGCCATGAAAGAAAAGAAACAACTAGAGCTAAAATCTGAAGAAATGCGAGTGTTATACGTAGCCATGACACGTGCGAAAGAGAAGTTACTGTTAGTAGCAACCGTAAAAGATGTGGATAAAACATTGTCGAAATGGGAAGATGCGAGTGTTGCAGCTGATACGATGCTCCCTGAATACGTACGGGCACGTGCGAAAGGCTTCCTGGATTGGATTGGTCCAGCCGTTGCGAGACACGCGGATTATGCATCATGGCAAGGCAAACCGAATGCGAACGGAATTGAGGATCCATCTAGTTGGTCATTTGAAACCGTGTATGTTGAACAATTGCGTCAAAACCATGTAGTCGTTGACATGCCTCAAATAGAGAGCATTCAACAAGTGACTACAGAAGATTTAAAAGCAGAAGTCGCTCGACGATTTGATACAGCTTATCCATTTGAACGAGCGATAACAAAACGTTCGAAACAATCGGTAAGTGAGTTAAAACGACTCGACCAACTGCGTCAAGAAGAAGAACCTGAATTTTTCAGACCCGCTCAAGTGAAGGAAGAAATGAAGAAATCGGTGTATAAACGACCTGCTTTTATGCAACAAGGGGACAAAAAATTGTCTGCTGCTGAAATCGGGACAGCACTTCATACAACGATGCAACATCTTGATTTTTCAATGGATTCAAGTTCACAAGCGTTAACAGATTTCACTCAACAATTAGCAAATAAACAATTGTTAACCGTTGCGGAAGCGGGAACAGTCAATGTCTCGGCTATGCAAGCCTTCCTACAAAGTGAACTCGGCGAACGATTACGCCAAGCCAAACAAGTGTTACGCGAAGTGCCATTTACGTATGGTTTGACGGATGAGGATGGCGATATTCAAATCCTTCAAGGGATAGCCGATTGTTTATTTGAAGAAGCAGACGGTGAATGGGTATTGCTCGACTATAAGACGGACCGAGTCAAAGGGGTACTGATTACGGAGAACGCCATAACGCGTGAAATGAACGTGCGTTACGGCTTGCAGTTGTCATTATACAAAGAAGCCATTGAACAAATTTTACGAATTACGATTAAAGAGAAAATCCTGTATTTATTTGATGCAGAGAAAACGTTGGTACTGGAGGATTCCCTGTGAATGTTGCACCCACTCAGTTGAGTGAACGAGTCGTCGCGCTTGATATGATGCGTGGCTTCTCATTACTAGGTATTTTTATTGTGAATATGTTAGCTTTTCACACACCGTTTTACTACATCGATCCGTATACATGGTTTACAGTTCCTGCGGATCGAGATGCGTTTCAATGGATTGATATTGCGATCCAAGGAAGTGTGTACCCATTATTTTCGATGTTGTTTGGATATGGACTAGCGATGCAATTTACAAAAACTACTGAGCGTGGCGTTTCATTTCCGAAATTAGCATTACGCCGTTTACTCGTGTTATTAGGTTTTGGGATTGTTCATGCGTTCTTTATATGGTCAGGTGATATTTTAATTACGTATGCAATTAGCGGGTTATTGGTCATGTGGCTGTTGTTTTTGTCTTGGAAATGGTTACTTGGCATTGCACTCGGTTTGTATTTATTACCAAATATTTTGATGTCTTTTGTTATGAAGCTAATTCCTGAAGACGAACCGATTTATTCAGGTGTTCAACAAATTGAGTCATCAATCGTCGCGTTTGGTTCCGGTTCATGGAGTGACATTTTTGCACAACGTGCGGAGGATTGGATGTATGCGAATGGATTTACGATTCTTTTCTTTTTATTGATTACGATTTTCCCGTATATGTTGATTGGTGCTGTCGCATCTAAATTGAATTTGATTCAGCGAACTGCTGAGAAGAAAGTTTTTTGGCTGATCTTAATTGCTATTAGTCTTAGTGTTGGAACGTATATTAAATTTTTACCACATACGCAAGGTGGCAATTACTACACTATATTTGTGCAAGATCTGTTTGGTGGACCACTTCAAGCTGTTGCGTATGCAGGGATTATTGCGCTTTTATGCCAGCTGTCTTTATTCCGAAAACTCTTTAGTCCTGTTGCAAAAGCAGGACGTATGTCCATGACAACTTATTTAACTCAGTCAATAGTTGCGACGACGATTTTCTATTCATACGGATTTGGCTTGTATGGCAAAGTCGACGTAATGACTGGAACATGGATGGCGATTGGGATCTTCATCGTCCAACTTATTTTTGCTGAACTATGGTTAGCAAAGTTTACACAAGGTCCAGTAGAGATGTTGTGGAAGCGACTGACATATGGCAAAAGTGCGAAAAAAACGAGTGAAAATTCGGTTGAATTGTCGTAGAATAAGTTCAATTGAACATTCAATAATCAATTCTTAAGGGAGTGTCCGAAAATGAAAATTTTATCGTTTCGCTATGATGGTCAAATTAGCTTTGGTCCCAAAGTTAAAAAAGAAGAAGCCGTGTGGGATGTTTTAGCGATTCAAGAGACGCTCCAAGTATTGCCAAGTTTTCCTCAGACGATTTTGCAAGGCGTTGAGGCAGGTATGGATTTTGTTGAACAAATGCGAAAATTAGTCGAAGCGGCATTGAGTTCAGAAGAGCCAAAGCAATTTAAGCGATTATTTACCCAAATTGAATGGTTAGCACCAATTCCTCGAACACCGAAAAACATTTTGGCGATCGGTCGAAATTATTCGGACCATGCCAAAGAAATGGGTTCAGAAGCAGCACCAGAGAATGTCATAGTCTTTACGAAATCACCAACAACAATTGCTGCCGATGAAGAGACACTTTCTGTGCATGCCAACCTAACTTCGTCTTATGATTATGAAGGCGAATTAGCAGTGGTTATTAGCAAGAAAGGCTACAACGTACCTCGGAAATTAGCGTATGATTATGTCTTTGGTTATACGATTGCAAATGACTTAACAGCTCGCGACTTACAAAAGAAGCATCAACAATTTTTCTTAGGAAAAAGTTTAAATGGCTCATGTCCGATGGGGCCTTATATTGTCACAAAAGATGAAATGCCAGACCCACACGGATTAACATTGGTGACCAAGGTAAATGATGAAGTCCGCCAAAATGGGCACACAAAAGACATGATTTTCCCAGTCAATCAATTAATCGCTGAGATTTCAAGTATGATGACACTCGAACCAGGCGATATCATTTTAACTGGAACACCTGCAGGAGTAGGAAAAGGCTTTAATCCTCCTAAGTTTTTAAAAGCGGGAGATACAGTGAAAATCTCCATTGAAGGAATCGGGACTTTGTGTAATCGTTTTGAATAAATTGGTTGCACATGTAAATTTCGATGTAAAATTACTAGATATGATACGATAGAGTTGAACTAATAATTTGACGGGGTGAAACACATGGACTTTTTAGCTAGCACACATTTACACATTACAACTTGGGTTATCGGCCTAATTTTGTTCTTCGCAGCAGTGATGATGACGAACGGCAGCAAAGGACAAAAAATGACACAAATGGTTTTACGCGTATTCTACATTTTCATTCTATTAACAGGTATTGCTTTGTTTATGGATGGGATGGACTTCGATATGGGTATGCTGTACGGATTTAAATTATTAGGCGGGATTATTATCATTGGTATGATGGAAATGATTCTAGCGAGAATGAAGAAGCAAAAGCCATCAACAATGTTCTGGATTTTATTATTTGTCTTCTTATTCATTACGATGTTCCTAGGGTTCAAACTTCCAATGGGCATCAACTTCTTAGCATAATCATAATGTAAGTGAGCCAATTGACTTCGGTCGATTGGCTTTTTTTTGTATTTGAAATGGCGTGTTGTTTTTGTGTATTCTCCATTTCGCGGTGGTGTTTCGAGGATTCATTGGGTGGTTTCTCTATTTGGACGGAGGCATTCAAGGATTCGTTGAGCACATTCAAGGATTCGAGTTCCATATTCTAAAATTCATGTTTTCCACACAATTTCAACGCGCAGAAAACCAAGCTAATTTGCTGTTGAAGAAGGCATTCTCCATTTCGCGGAGGTGATTCGAGTATTCGTTGAGTGGTTTCTCCATCTCGACGGAGGTATTCAAGGATTCACAGGGCATATTCAAGGATTCGTGAT
>JBFIXW010000160.1:0-4594 GCA_041605715.1 Paenisporosarcina sp. | reverse complement strand
GAAACGACTAATAATGAGGATGCTATTGAAGAACTAGCTGATTTATTGGAACTTATATATGCTGTCCTGCCATTGCATGGTTCAACAATGGAAGAATTAGAGAAAGTCCGATTAGTGAAGCGTGAAAAACGTGGTGGATTTGAGAAGGGATACTTTCTTATCGAGGAACAAGATTAGATAAACCCATTAGAATAATGGATATTCCAAGGGTTTTTAAGCAGGTGTCCAGCCTTTTTCAAAACCATTTATCTCTGCATATTCATATAGCTTACTGAACTTATTAAAATCATATTTCTCCATATATTGTTTTACATAGACATCGCCAATTTGCATAAAGTGACGGTTTCGTTCGTCTAGTTGGTGTAAGTAGCGTTCTGCTGGTAGCTTGCTGCCTTTACTAGAATTGAGCGTAGATGAGGTTAATACGAAATTCCACAATTCATCACTATGTACAAAACTCCATGGTACAAAATGATCTACAGCAATGATCCTTTTTCCTGCTTTCAAAGGCTTTCCGGTATAAAAACAACTGCTTCCTGAATGCTCCACAAGTAATTGTTGAAACTGTTGGAGTGACTCTCTCTGGGTGATATTTTCAATTTCTTCAAGTAAAATCCCTTGTGTCACAAGTGGGTTTTTCTTTTGTAAAAACTTTGCTAACTCGTAATTCACCAATTTAAATACGGTGGTTTGATATTTAAGTAAAAACTCATACCCTGAAGATGTGTTTGCTATTTTTCTTTCTTTTTTAGAGAAGCCATATAAAATACCTTCCGTATCTGCATATAACGCTCCTACTACATCCTTATGCAAAATTTTTCGTTCAATCGTTTGTATAAGAATTGACTGTTGGTTTACTGGAATAGAGTCGAACCCAACGCCATCTGGTATTAAAAACCTTACTTTAAAATTTAATAGCTCTTTCTCTATTTGAGATTGATGTCCTTGTGAGTACCCATTTCGAATGACTAAGTTCCAATACAGCTTGGCGAATGATTCAGCTAACTGGATGAACTTCACTTCCAACTGATCGTTTACTTTATATAAGTTTTCTAAGATTGCTCTTAGCAAAGCAAATTTATATGAAGTTGTCTTCTTAGACTGTGGAGATAAAACTTTCATAATCACTGTCCACACATGATCTTCAGAAACTACTCCATATTGTGCTTGTCCTTCTTTCAGTTTCCACCCTTCACTCAAACTACTCACCTCCTATTGGAATAATTGGATCAACTCAATATTATCCTAAAAATACCAATTAGAACACCTTGCTTTAATGAATAAAGTAAATATCGATTCAAAGCAAGTAGCGGCTGAAATAGCATCTTCAGCCGCTCCTATTTATGTAATAAGCATCACTGCCCTCTTAACTAGCCCACAGTGTATGATAAATCGTTTTCACTGTAGGTGTTTAGGTACATTAGCAGAATTATTATGGACGGTTTCAGTGAAGATATTGGCTTCGGTTGAGGTTTTGTTATGGAGATCCTTTAGGTGACCGGTTTGAATCAATCGAATGAGATTTTGAATATCTTCCTTTGTAGCAGGTTGCTTTTCTTCTTTTAACATATATCCTATTTGGCCGCTCGATTCGAGTGTAGCAAATTGAACATCTTTTATATCAGCAATACCCGACTGTCTTAGGCGTGCTTCTAATTTATCTACGGTTAACCGTAGTTTCTTTAGGTTCTTTTCATTTATGGTCCCGTTGATAATGACCGGTACCGCCTTGCCTGCAATAAGCGACTCGGTCGTATCAAATTTTAACTGGATGTATTCGGTAAGGGCTAGACTGATTGTTAATACAAGTGCCACCCCAAACGTTGCCCAAAGCCCTCTTCCAGTGACTGGCTGAATCAGTAACGAACCGATAGCGATCATTATAACGACTTGCGGAATCGTCATTTGAGAAATCGATTTTCTTCCGCCAATTTTTAAAAGAATGGTTCCAATTACAAATATAAGAACTGTTTCCCAAATTAAATTAAAATCCATCGGTATTTTTTCTCCTTTATAACTAAACATTAACTCTACATTACGTATCATTTGTATTCTTTCTTGATGTATACATTCATAAAGGAAAAGATGATTGAGAAGAAGTGCTATTGCTATATTTTCTATGGTTGTTATTCATAAATCTCCATCCACAAGATTAGGAGATTAAGAGATAGACAAAAGGTTTATTAAACACAAAAAAGACGCCAACGTACTCGGCGCTTAAAAAATCTTCTTCTGTATTTGGTCTTCTTTTAGCATTTCCACTGCTTCTCTAAAACGCATGGAATGAACATTTTCACGCTCACGCAGGAAACGCAGGGAATCGTTAATATAGGGATCATCTGAAATGTCGATTAACCATTGATACGTTGCGCGTGCTTTCTCTTCTGCTGCGATATCTTCATATAAGTCAGCGATGGGATCACCTTTTGCCTGAATGTACGTTGCGGTAAATGGGGAACCTGCTGCATTGTTATAAAAGAGGGAATGGCCGTGACTGACAAAATGAGCGCCTAATCCTGCTGCTTCTAGTTGATCTGGCGTTGCATCCTTTGTTAATTTGTAAATCATCGTTGCAATCATTTCCAAATGACTGAACTCTTCTGTTGAAATATCAGTTAGTAATCCAATTACTTTTTCTGGCACCGTATAGCGTTGGTTCATGTACCTTAATGCAGCTGCTAGTTCGCCATCAGCTCCACCGTATTGTTCCATTAAATATTTGGCTAGCGTTGGATTTGTATCGCGGACTTCTACTGGGTATTGGAGTTTTTTATCATAGATCCACATCGACTATTCCCATCCTTTCAGACATGCCATGGCCAAGGGGTCTCGCTTTTTTTCGTACAAGAAATCGGCGTAAGAGTCGTTAAAGGACCATACAGCGCTTCATACGCTTTTCTCGTTTTTGCCGCAATCTTCATCGCTTCTTTTTTCTTTTGACACCCCACTAGATCATCCGGATGCGTATGCATATAGAGTACCCACTCGATTACATTGAAATCAGCAACTTGAAGGGACAGTAACATACTTCGTTGCTCTTCGCTCATGAGATCCCTTCCTCTTTCGCATATCCATCGACTAACATCGGCCAAACAGACCCCTGTACAAAGGCATCTTCAGGCGAGAATTCCGGACTATACATCGGTTGCTTTTGCCACCATATTGGTGGCGGCAATACAAACACTTTTGGACTTCCTCCATAAGGCACATATACGCCACGATAAAAAGACGTATTCATATCGCTCACTCCTCATGATTACCATATGAAAACCTTCATGTAATTATTAAAGGTTTATAACCTATTCCTGACTTGATATCTACATTTACTCACTTCATACTAATCAGTTTGACTACTCAGATAACCGTTTCAGAGTAGAAAGAAGTTTTTTTAGGAGTACTCTTTCAAAGCTTGTTTACTTTAGTACAAGTATTATCTATGGTAGTCTTTTTGTAGGAATGGTTTTGATAGGATTAAGTCAATTCAAATTAGAAGGAGATTGATCTTATGAAAGTATTCGTAGTAGGAGCAACTGGACAAATTGGGAAGCACCTTGTCGACATCTTACAAAGTAGTGAGCAACATACAGTTCGTGCCATGGTTCGTAAAAATGAGCAGGCTGAAGATTTAAAGAGCCAAGGTATTGATGTGGCTGTTGCAAGTCTTGAAGGAAGTGTTCATGATCTCGCAGATGCTGCGAATGGTTGTGACGCGATTGTTTTTACAGCAGGTTCTGGCGGACATACGGGTTTAGATAAGACGATGCTAATCGACTTAGACGGTGCTGCTAAAACGGTTGAGGCTGCCGAACAAGCAGGTATCAATCGCTTTATCATTGTCAGTGCACTTCAAGCAAACCATCGTCAAAACTGGAACAAAGAAATGGTTCCTTATTATGTCGCAAAACACTATGCAGATCGAATGGTGGAAGCTAGCACTTTAGATTACACCATTATACGACCAGGCGCATTATTAAATGAGGTAAGCACTGGAAAAGTTACTGCATCATCAAATCTTGAAACAGGTTCAATTCCTCGTGAAGACGTTGCTAAAACGATTTATGCTGCTTTAGATGCACAAGAAACATTCAAGAAATCTTTTGACCTCATTAGTGGGGAAACGCAGATCAAAGAAGCCTTGAAAAATATATAAGCGTAAAAAAATCCAAGTCATGAAATTCCATGGCTTGGATTTTTTCTATTAAATATGTGGCAAATGACGCTCGTCTTTTTTTCCTTAGGATATTGCTCAGCCCTAGATATGTTGAATCCTCAATAGGAGTTCCATAAACATCATGTTACTTTCGGTAATATAATTTCCACACTTGTTCCTACATCCACTTGGCTAGAGACGTTGATCGACCCTCTATGGGTTGCCATAATACGATAGCTCACGGTCATGCCAAGGCCAATGCCTTTTTCTTTAACACTATAAAAAGGTTCGCCAATGTGTTTCAAACGGGTTTCATCAATTCCGCAGCCATTGTCTTCAAATTTCACTGCAAAGAAGTCCTCATTTTTGTCTTCGATTGTTATTTTGACTTCGCCATTTGTGGTGATTGCTTCTAGCGCATTTTTTAGGACATTGATAAACACT
>JBFIXW010000159.1:0-4650 GCA_041605715.1 Paenisporosarcina sp. | reverse complement strand
CCCATGTGGTCATGTACGAGCTCACTCTTAGTGGGATACGATCGTCGGTGCAACTTGAGTCGACGGTAAGAGATTCTCAAGTTAGCGTACAAGACGCCCGCTTGTCGGCATAATGTTACGCGAAACCTAATTGGCAAGATATACGCGTAGACGCTTAAGTGTTGGAGTTTCTGGACGCGGGTTCGATTCCCGCCGTCTCCATTTACATTAAATGTAGATGGAACATCTATTCAATCAGGCACGTCATTCGAATCCTTTCGAATGGCGTGTTTTTTGTTGGACAAAATTCGTGTTCTGTATTGTAGGGGTAGTTGAATATACTCAATTAGGTCATGTTTGTCTAACGTCCAAGCTGCGTTTTAGTGTCGGTATTATTGACAAGCCATATCTACCTATCAGTCAAATGATTGATAAAGGAGACAGAGTATGAAAATTTATTCAATACGTACTTTAGAAGAATTGAAAACGTATCAAAAATCATGGATTGACATTTTGGAGTCGAATCAAAATGATAATCCATTTATTGAATTTAATTGGATTGAAAATTGGTGGAAGTATCTTGGTGAAGCCAGTTCGGTTGAGGTTCTCGTTTTATACAACGACGATCGAATTATGGGTTTTTTTCCCTTGCAATTTTCTAGGGTTTTCTCTACGACGATCATTGAATTCATTGCTCGAGCAGATTCTTCCTATATGGATTTTATTGTGTATGAAGAAGACAAAGAAACAGCCATTTACTTTGTTTTGGATGAATTGATGAAGTCATTCCCAAATACAATGTTTCATTTACATGGTGTTCTTTCGAGCAGTGCCACTTCCACGATATTAAAAAATTATGTAGCGATTCGAAAATATGAAACATCCATCTTTTCGGCCATTGCACCGTTTATAAATGTTAAAGCTATTAACTTAGATGACTACATGAATAAGCGGAAAAAATTGAACGGATTGAATAGAAAAGAACGTAGACTTCGCTATTTAGGAGAAGTAAAAACTTCTCAAGTGAATCTAGAAGAAATGGAAGATGTAATTGCTATTCACGATAAACATTGGAAGAATAGAGCGGATACGAGTCATTTCTCTGAAGAAGCGTATAAAAATTTTTACAATGCTCTTTTAAGCAATAAAGAAGGACCTTTGCAAACTCAGTTAGAAGGACTATATTTAGACAATCAACTCATCGCTTTTTCTTATGGATTTCTTTGTCGAGGTAGATATATAGGGATAGTGAATGGTCATGATTCGGACTATGAGATCTATGGACCAGGGACTATTTTGAATAAAGATTTAATAGCAGCTAGTCAGAAAAAGGGAATTCGCGTATTTGACTTAGGAGTAGGCTACGAACCTTATAAATTTGAATGGAATACCGGTGTGGACTATGTGAATGAGTTTATCATTGCATCAAAAGAATGGCAGTCACAAATGATTTTTCATTTATATAAAACCAAGGGTCAAGTGAAAGAAGTATTAAAAAAAAACTATAAAATCGTTCAATTTAAACGAAAGTATGTGGACCAATCGATTCGATTTGTAAAAAATGCAACGAAGAAAGAGTGGATTCAAACCTTTCGCAAATTGAGCAACAAGATCTATTCGCATCAGTCAATCGATATCTATCAACAGGATCAAGGAACTCAAGAATTAGTCAATTATGATTTGCTTGATTACAGCGATACAAAAAGACGAATGTACAATTTATCAAACATGCATAAGCGGTTTTATAGTGGTTTTTTACCTTATAGTGATTCGAAATTTTCTCTCTTTTGGGTTCAACCAGAAGTAATCCGTGTTGATGAATTAGATTACTTTGAACCACTCCCTAAACAGAGTGCCTTTGTTTTAGATTGGCACATGCACAAGCTTCCAAGTATCTGCACGTTTATAAGGGCAAAACAAGATGTACAAAAGATTTATCTACATACAACTAAGACCGATCCACATGTTACGGAACATCTTCAACAGTTAGGTTTTAAGCATGTGAACCGTGTTAGAAAAACGTGTGTGTTAACTTTGACGAAAACACAAGTGATACCGACAGTAAGTCCTAAGAAATGAAATAATCCTTGTGAATAAATTAACTGCCTACTACGATACATGTAGTAGGTTTTTTCATTTAAATTTGAACTTTTTTAAAGTTGGCGAGTCTAATAGATAACTGAGTTAGAAAAGAGGTGTCATTTTGGGGGAATTAGAAGTCGTCAAAAAAGCGATAGCAGGGGACGATGAATCATTTTTACTTGTTATGCAGCAATATAAGGAATCTTTATACAGAACAGCACTTGCGTTTTTGAAAAATGAACAAGATGCATTAGAAGCGATACAAGAAATTACATATAGAGCGTACAAAAAGATACATTCAGTCAAAGAACCCGCATATATGAAAACTTGGCTAACCCGAATTATGATGAACTATTGCCAGGACCAATTAAAGAAAAGAAATCGATTTATGAATAACGAGCTTCTTGACCACGAAATCGTAACTAGCCAAGTTGAACAACTTGAGTTAATTGAAGCATTAAAAACATTAAGTGCGAAAGACCAACAACTTGTATACCTGAAATATTTCCAAGATGTAAAGATTAAAGACATCGCCATCCTTGAAAATATTCCCGAAGGAACGGTTAAATCTAGACTCCATAAAATCATGAAAGAGCTAAGGCAACACTTCACAGAGGAAGGAGGAATGAAGCATGTTTGAAAATGAAGAAGAAAAGTTACATGACATCCGTAAACAAATCGAACAGCAAGATATCCCAATGAATAAGTTGGATGGTGCCATCCTTCAAGGAATGGAAAGAGCAAAACGAGAGCAACGTTTGAAGAAAAAGAAACGAAAAAAAGGAATTTGGACATTGGCTATTTCTGCCGTGTTATTAATTACCCTTGTAACTTCAATACGTGTTTCACTAGCCTTTGCCAACGCAGTATCCTCGATACCTGGGTTGGAGAAAATCGTTGCAATGATTCAGTACGATAAAGGATTAACCGCGGCTATTGAGAATAACTACCAAGAGATTGATGTATCACAAATGAAGGATGATGTAGAACTTACCATTGATGGAGTCGTTTTGGATGAATCAGGTATGATTGTTTTTTATACGCTGCAGTCCGAGGGGAACCTGCAAAACGTAAGAATTGGTCATGTTGAAATGAAAAATAAAGAGCTAAGTCATCTAAGTAGTAGCTATGGAATAACACCAGGTGATGAAACAACAAATGAGTTTAACAGTCGAATTAATTTCCACTTTCAAGAGCCAATAAAGTTAAAAGACTTAAATTTTACTCTTTCAATGACAATCGAGCATGAAGGAATAGATATCGTTTACACTTTACCCTTCACGGTTCCTGAAAATGTAAAACCAAGTATCGTTTATGATTTAAATAGAGAAGTCGAGATCGAGAAACAAAAATTCACCTTTAAGAAAGTGACGATTCATCCACTTCGTGTAGATGTTCAAATTTTAATTAATCCTAATAACTCGAAGAAAATTTTACAATTTGTAGATTTACGTTTGGAAGATGAGAATGGAGAGGTTTGGGGATCTAGTCTGAACGGGACCATTGGAAGAGGGATAGGGGATTTAGACCAAAATATATATTTACAGAGTAATTACTTTGAAAAACCCAAAGAATTGTATTTAAGAATAAATACCTTACAAGCCGTTCATCAGAACGAGGCATTTATAGTCGTTGATACCGAAAGAAAAGTACTAATAAATGCACCTAAAGATGGGAAAATACATTTGAGTGATTCTAGTAAATCACATTTAGATTTAACCTTAGCTGAAGTTCCGAAAGACGAAAGTGGTTCTGACTTTAGTCTAGGATCTGTGAAAGATGCAAATGAAAAAGTAATTAGAACCCCAGAAGTTTCAATGCGTCAGGATTTAGAGAATAGCTACGTGCTGATAAAGTTCGAAACAACCGATTATAAGAATCCATTGAGTGTAGAATTAATTGCGTATCCGAACTATATTGAAGGAGATATCAAAATTGAATTAGTGAAGTAACCATCTAAGTGTTATTTAATAAGAAGTCTTAAATATAAAAAAGGCTACCATTAGTCAGTATTCACTGACATCCTGGTAGCCTTTTTACTTTGCTATTTTTTATTCCCAAACTCCAAATCTGTAATCGAAAAAACAAATGCGTCATGATTTTCACCAAGTTGAAACAAATAATTGCGTAAGAGCCCTTCTTTACTAAAACCTGCTTTTAAAAGGAGTTTCCATGAAGCTTCGTTATCGGGAAAAGTTACCGCTCCAACACGTGCTAATTTTAATTCATCAAAGGAATAAGCTAACACCGCTTGAAGCGCTTCTTGGATATATCCGTTTGACCAAAAGTCAGGATGTAAATCGTATCCGACTTCACATTTCTTCGAACTTAGTTGGAGGTTGTTTAACCCAATTGTTCCTAAAAATTCTTTTGTATCTTTTAATTGAATTCCCCAACGCATTGATCTTTTAGAAGAGAATCCACTCTTCATATGTTCAAGCATTTTCTCAGCTTGTTCAATTGAAGTCAATGGGTCCATTCCATAATACCGTGTTACATCTTTAAGAGAAAATTGGTTGAATAAGTGAACAGCATGAGCTGGTTGTAGTTCTATTAAGCGGAGTCGCTCAGTTTCTAAGATAGGAAATG
>JBFIXW010000158.1:0-4667 GCA_041605715.1 Paenisporosarcina sp. | reverse complement strand
GTGACTTGCATGAGGTTTCCTAATTCATCATATCCATAAGCAGTTTGACGTTGGAGAGAGTCCACTTCTTTCACTAATCGACCCAACTTATCGTATTCCATTTTTTGAATGGCACCGTTCGGTTGTTTGATTGTTTCTGCTTGTCCTAGTGGATGATAAGAAAGCTCGGTAATACCACCTAATGGATCGGTTCCTTCTATTATTCTTCCGATTTCATCGTACTTCCACTTCATTTCATGATTGAGTGGATTTTTCACGGATAGTACTCTACCCATAACATCATATGAAATCTCTGTTTCGCCCTTATGGTCTTTCGTTTTTTGTACCCTGCCTAAGTCATCATAGACATAGGTTGTCACTAGCTTCAATGGGTTTGTAATTTTTTCAAGTCGCCTGAATTCATCATAATCATATTCGGTTACAGCTCCATTTGGTAATGTTTCTGTAAGGATTTGGTCTAGATTACTGTAAGTCATCTTAATTTTTTGGCCTAACGCATCAATCACTTCGATTGGACGACCTACTTTATCAAAATGAGTTTCGGTTTTTTCATTTTCTGCATTTATAAATTCTGCTAACTGCCCACGTGTATTGTATGTGTACTTTAATTTTGTCCCATCAGGACGCGTATACGTAGTGGTATTTTCTTCAATGTTATAATTCCATTTGTGTAATCGGTCCATTGAATCTATAATCTCGATTAACCGATTTAATTCATCATATTTATATTGTTGTACGGTTTCCTTAGGACCTTTTACTTTTGTCATGCGTCCTAGCGCATCATGCTCAAAACTTGTTTTTTCATTTAATGGATTAGTTATAGACGTAACCCAACCAAGAGCGTTATAGGTATAGTTCGTTTCACCGCCAGCTGGATCTTTTACCTTTGTAACATTTCCAGTCCCGTCATAGGTGTATTCCGTTACAAGACCTACTGCATTTTTAACAGTCGCAATTTGACCACCTGGGTGATACTTATATTCTTCAGTGGACCCATCACGGAATGTTATTTTAGTTAACTGTTTAGCTGCATCATACTGATACTTTTCTTTTGATGCATCCTTGTACGTTTTTTCTGTTAACATGCCAAGCGTGTCATACGTGTATCCAACTGTTTGTCCATCAAAAGCTGTTTCTTTTTTTAAACGACCTATCGAATCGTATTCATAGGATTGCGTTCTCCCTATTGGATCCGTAATCTTCGTTATTTGTTGGTCTTTATTGTACTGATAAGTTGTTGAACGTTCTAACTCATCTTTTACCTTTTCTACCTGACCTTTTGAGTTGTATGTGTAATTTAGTGTCCCATTTGGTGATTGAACTTTCTCAATCCCATACTCTCCGTAAGTGTTGGTAGTCGTGCCTTTCATATTTTTATGTTTCGTCAAGCGTCCTAACTTGTCCCACTCAAATGTTTCTTTGTGATTCCCCGGATTGGTCACCGTTTCTAAACGACCAGCTTCATCATACGAATAGCTGATTGTTTCGTTCAATGGCGTTGTAATAGATGCAACCCTTCCCGATTGATCATATGCTTGTTTGGTTTGTTGACCGAGTTCGTTCGTAAACGTTAAAATTCTTCCCGCTTTATCATACGCAAACTTTGTTGTCTTGCCCTGTTCGTCTTTAATTTCCGAAAGATGGCCATTCGAATAATAGGTGTATGTCTCGCTTGAGCCATTCGGATTATTCATTGAACGTATTTGTCCCATGACATCAAAGGAATAGGTTGTAACTTCATTTTTTGCATTCGTCACTTGGTTTAAATAACCATATTGGTCATATTGGAAATTCATTAATTGACCGATGGCATCTTTAGTCCATAGCATGTTTCCTTTTGAATCGTAACCATAGGTTGACTTGATCCCATTTTCGATTTGTTCAATCATATTCCCTTGTGCGTCATAAACGTAGGAAGTTGATTTCCCAGTCGAAATCGAAATCGTTTTAGGTTTATCCCATAGATCGGTGTACGTATACGAAGTAATAACACCAAATTTGTCGGTATGGCTTACCAACCGATCTTTATCATCATAAGTGAAGGTATCGGTTCCCGTTTTGTCAGTTTTTTTCGTCATTTTATCGTTGTCATTATATGCAAAGATAATTTCGTTTTGTAGTGGGTCTATCATTTTTTCTGTTTTTTTGTTTTTAATTGTAAAAGTCCATGCTTGGTTTAGTGCATTTTTCTTAACCGTCTGAATTAACTCTCCACTGCCATTTGTGGAATACGTGTATGTATTTATCAAGGAATTAGCAGCGTCTTTTACCGACGTGACACGATCTTTATTATCATAAGCAAATGAGGTTTTCTCATTTTCTCCATTTGTAATTCCATTAATTCTCCCATTCCCATCATAGCTGTATGATACGGCTTTATCTCCAGGATAATTAACATGGGTTAACCGTTTGTTCCCGTCATAGGTAAATATAATTTTTTCATTTTTAGGATTCGTTAATTGTTGAATTACGCCATTTTTCCAGACCAGTTGAATTGTTCTTCCGTTATCGTCTGTCATTTTACTAATGTTTCCGTCAGCATCATATTCGTATGAAATGAAATTACCAAATCGATCAGATTGTTTTATCATCTTTCCGATTTTTTCGGGCTGATTTTCTCTCCAAGGAGCATAATAACCATAGTAGGTTACCGTATTTTTTTCTGGTGATTCAACTGTATATTCATATTGGCCAATACGGGTTAATATATCCCCGTTCTCTGCCTTATTGTAATGACCCTTATGAAGTTCATAGTTGGTCATCGTATCGTCGTCGTATTTTGTAATAAAACCATCTGGGTCATCTTTCACAAACTCATAGTTCATGGTCGTCCCGTCTTGGCGTAACTCTCCCATTGCAAATTCAGCATACAGCTGCAATTTAGAATCTAACTTTGTTTCCCATCCAAGTCCGAACGGGCCAACCTTATCGTTTGAACTGGAATAATCTCGTGAGATACTTAGTCCGAGCATATCATTCGGAACTTTGACATCACTTTCAGAAAGTTTCAAAAGCCCTGTTTCCACGTTAACGGGTGGTTCTTCTTTTTGATTGTTTGGTTGAGCATTACCAGTCTCTTTTCTAGGTGAAACATGATTGTTCGGTGTTCCTGGTGATGCATTCGGTATCATTGGATTGATACCTCGTGTAGGGTTCATCATAGGCTGATGTGGATCTGAAGTTGGTAATGAACCTACAAGATTGCTAGGATCCGAGAAAAAGTCCTGAGCGTTATTATTGTTTGCTGCTTGTGCTTGCGCTGGATAGACAAGCACACTTGAAAATAGAAGAAAAATAATGATAAGTACATTTACAATCCCTTTTTTATGCATGAAAATAATTCCTTCCCCTACCGGAAAAAGACAAAAATCACATTAGTTATGTACCAAAAACACAAAATCACTCATAGGAGCATGTATCTACGGTAACCCAACCATCTTGGCATTTCGAGATGCTTTAGACCTGTGGTTTTGCGTCCTTGCCTTTCGACAAGTTTGCCTTTATACGGATAATAGTTTAATAGTCGTGATTCCTATCGACTACTTTAAATATATACAAATGTTTACAATAATGCACCATTTTTTCCTATTTTCCGGAATAATTATTAATTTTTAAGAACAATTTACTATTAAAATAAAATCCTTTTACTATTTTAAAATTATGAAAGAATTAATTACCCCCAAAAAACATGGTAAAAAAATAACCTTCTCCACTTAGGAAAGGTTATTTTTAGTATATTTTATTTGTTTATTTTTACTCATTTTTTCGTAAGTATTTATTCATCATTTTTCTTGTAAGCATGAGGATTTCCTCATTAAAAATACATTTCACTTCATATAAAAGTTTGTTTTGAACAAGCCTACAGCATTACTTAATAGGGATTTAAGTTTTCATTTTTTGCACCTTGACCTCGCAAAAAAAGTCACAACTTCTTCATTTCCATATTCCTCTGATCAACTCCTAATCCCTACTTTATGTTTTTTCTTAATATCAAATATTTCTTATATAAAAATAACCACTTTACATAAGAGCGGCTACTAATTATATATTTCTTCATAGGCTATTTTTTGCAGAGCTAGCATTTCTTCTTCAGTCAGATTTTCTTGTAAGACTTGCAGAATTTCTTCCTTGGATGCTTCGCCTGACTGGGCTTTGGCTTGAAGATTTTTTAATTTAGACACACCTAGTTTGTTTACCAATACGCGGGTGGCTTCACCTTTTGTGGTGAAGGGCAGTGTGCTTGGATCAGCAGCTTTTGCTTCTTCCATCATCGCTAACAGTTCTGGGTCGCTTTCGATCATTGTTCTTATGTCATTCATTTGCCCACTGTCTTCTAAATTTGCTGTGTAGTCATCGACGACTTTTTCGGAAGCGGTATTCGTTCCAAATATATATAGCCCATAACCGAGTCCAGCTAAAATCATTAATGTAATGATTGTTCCGATTAGAAACTTCTTCATTTAGAAATCTTCCTTTCAGTTGCAATCTTATTTATTCAAAAAAGTTATTCTTCAGTAAATTCCTTCGACCGGTTTTTGCGTTTTCTCCACATGTCCTCTGCTGCACCGGACCCGAAAATTACACCTGCCACGATGAGGATGAGACCGAAAATATGTCGAGTTGAAATTTCTTCTCCAAGGAAAACGGATGCACCGACAAGTGTAAAT
>JBFIXW010000157.1:0-4677 GCA_041605715.1 Paenisporosarcina sp. | reverse complement strand
TATCTTGCCAATTAGGTTTCGCGTAACATTATGCCGACAAGCGGGCGTCTTGTACGCTAACTTGAGAATCTCTTACCGTCGACTCAAGTTGCACCGACGATCGTATCCCACTAAGAGTGAGCTCGTACATGACCACATGGGAGATGGCCAAGACAAGCAACATTGTCAGCTTACGCTGCGAATGCTAGGTTTTGATTTTTGCCAATTATTATAAAGTGCCGTTGATACGGAGCCGAGCCCTCCGACGCGCAACTCAAGCTCAGACCATCCCTGTCGAATCCGTAACGTCCCCTTAATAGGAAGATGTTCGAATGAACAAACTTACATCTGGCAAAGTTGTATTCTTATTATAAGACAAAATTGGTCAAACTTCAAGTCCTCATTCTTGATTGCGAGATTTGAATGCACGTTCAATATCGCGTTTTGCTTCTTTCTTCTTTAAAACGTCGCGTTTATCGTAATTCTTTTTCCCTTTACCAACGCCGATTAAGACCTTTGCAAAGCCATCTTTTAAATACATTTTAATGGGGATGATTGAAAATCCATCTTGTTTAGAGACGCCGATTAATTCGCTAATTTGTTTTTTATGAAGCAAAAGTTTTCTTGAACGCAAAGGCTCGTGATTAAATCGGTTCCCTTGTTCATAAGGACTAATATGCATATTCGAAATCCAAGCTTCATTGTTACGAATTCGCACAAAAGCGTCTTTCAATTGCACTTTGCTATTGCGAACTGATTTGATCTCAGTTCCTTGCAAGACAATCCCAGCTTCAATGGTATCTTCGATATAGAAATCATGATTTGCTTTTTTGTTTTGCGCTACTACTTTTCCTTGCCCTTTTGGCACACTAAACACCTCTTTGTTTTTAGAAAAACACAGCTTGCACCAATGGTGCAAGCTATGTTTTTCTTATACTGATATCCAAAAGTTATCCTTTTAAATCAGTGCGAAAGAAGCGGCTGAGCACCGCTCTTATTCCTTACTTTTTCTTGCGCTTTCGACCTTGCTGTTTCTTCGCAATGCCTTCATAAAACTTTTTCTTTTGTTTCACTTCTTTTTTCTCACCTGGTTGTGAAGATCTTGAAGATTTTGAAGAAGAATTTCTACCTGAACCTTCTTTACGTCGTGTTTGAATGACTTTCGGTGTTTCTTTACGAGCTGGTCGGTTAAACGATTTCACCATGCCTACAATTTCAAAATCAATGGCTGATTCTTCAGGTTTAACAGACGTCACACGCACTTCAACTTCGTCACCAATTCGGAACTGTTTCCCGCTACGTTCACCAATCATCATCATTTGACGATCATCAAATCGGTAATAGTCATCTGTCATATTACTGACATGCACAAGTCCTTCAATTGTATTTGGAAGTTCAACAAATAGTCCAAAGTTTGTGACTGAGCTAACAATCCCTTCAAACTCTTCACCAATTTTGTCGGCCATATATTGTGATTTCTTTAACGAATCAGTATCACGCTCTGCATCAACTGCTCGACGTTCTCGTCCTGAAGTGTGGTCCGCTATTTCATCCATCACAGCATCCCAATGAGCTAAGGTTGGTTTAGATACATCTCCGTTAATTAAGTACGTACGAATTAATCGATGAACGATTAAATCTGGGTACCTACGAATTGGCGATGTGAAATGCGTATAGAATTCTGTCGATAAACCAAAATGACCCAAACTTTCCGCATAATATTTGGCTTGTTGCATCGAACGTAACATCATTGTAGAAATAACAGGCTCTTCAGGCATTCCCTCAATGGACTCGACAATTTCTTGTAGGGCACGAGGATGAATATCATTACCTGAACCTTTTACGACAATACCGAAGTTCGTGATAAATTCGAAGAAACGCTGTAACTTTTCTGGCTTAGGATCTTCATGAATGCGGTAAATGAATGGTACTTCCATCCAGTGAAAATGTTCCGCAACTGTTTCATTAGCAGCTAACATAAACTCTTCGATTAGTCGTTCTGCTACAGTTCGTTCACGAATAACGACATCAGATGGCCAACCTTCATTGTCCACCAAGACTTTAGACTCTTTAAAGTCAAAATCAATCGCTCCACGATCTGCACGTTTCGTGCGTAATATTTCCGCAAGTTCAGCCATTAGTTCAAACATTGGCACTAAGTCACTGTAACGTTCTCTTAAAGCTTCGTCTTTCTCATCAATAATCTTGTAAACGTCTGTATAAGTCATTCGTTCTTTTGTTTTAATGACACTTTGGAAAATTTCATGAGCGAGAACTTTCCCGCTTCCGTCGATTGTCATTTCACATGATAACGTTAGACGATCCACTTGAGGATTTAACGAACAAATCCCATTAGACAAGCGATGAGGTAACATCGGAATAACACGGTCTGTTAAATAAACACTTGTCGCACGATCATAGGCTTCCGTGTCCATGGCAGAACCTTCCGTTACGTAATGACTCACATCTGCAATATGTACACCTAATTTATAAGTCCCATCTGCATTTTTCGTTACCGTAACCGCATCATCTAGATCTTTCGCGTCAGCACCATCGATTGTAACAATTACTTCATCACGAAGATCTCGTCGACCTTCAATATCAGACTCCGCAATTTGCTCTGGCACTGAATTGGCATGATCGATAACCGATTGTGGGAAGTCCACTTCAATACCATGCTTATGAATGATAGAGAGAATGTCTACACCTGGGTCATTTTTATGGCCTAGAATTTGCGTGACCATGCCAGTTGCTGATTTACGACCTTCTGGCCATCCTGTTATTTCTACGACCACTTTATGTCCATCAATTGCACCTAGAGTATCTTCTTTTGCAATGAAAATATCCATCGATATTTTCTTATCATCCGGTAGAACAAATCCAAATCCTTTATTATCCTGGAATTGGCCAACTACTTTCGAAATCCCACGCTCTGCAATTTTAGTGATTGAACCTTCACGACGATCTCCCGAACTAGCACTCGAAACACGTACTAATACAGTATCACCATTCATGGCACCGTTCACTTCAGTCGGTGGAATGAAAATATCATCCATGCCCTCTTCTTCAGGAGCGACAAATCCAAATCCACGAGCATGACCTATAAATTTACCTCGCAATAAATTCATTCGCTCTGGGACACCATAGCGATTCGATTTAGAACGTATGACATATCCTTTTTCTTCTAACTTAACAAGTGTCTTCACTAATTCTTTAAACTCATCCGCATCTTCGAATCCAAACTGACTTTCTATCTCTTGAACAGTCAATGGTCTGTATTCTTCCTCACGCATGAAATCCAGTAACCGTTGTTGTAAATTTTGTTCCATCTGTTATCCCTCCTTTTTACAGAGTGTGCCTATAGGGCGGTTTTTACACCTGCCACTCTAGCGTCTGTAAAAACTCTAATATGTCTTCATGTAGTTGTTCTTTTTCTTTGTCGAGCGTAATAACGTGACCAGATTCTTCATACCACTTTATCTGTTTTTCGAATGATTCGGCTTCATCATGAATGATATTTGCCGAGTTGGTATCGATGACATCATCTTTTCGTCCTTGCACGACTAACAACGGTGCGTAAATATGATCTACGTGGTCGCGAACATCATAAACGAGCTTACGCAAATCTGATAATGAAGGCATTGAACTCTTTTTCAAATCTTCTACTTCTTCTTCGATAAGCGAGGCTTCTTTTCCTTCATAGCGCTTATAATCTCGTGCATATTTTAAAACACCTTCATACATCAGTTCAGTCGTCTTCATTGTCATCGGTGCACACATCGTAACAATTCCCTTTACAGGTACGGTATACCCTAATTTCAATGAAAAGACACCACCTAATGATAATCCCGCAACGGCAATTTCATTATATCCAGCAGCCTTTAGTTGGTCATAGCCTCTCATGACATCCTTCCACCAGTCTGTTGGACCAGTTTTAATCAATTCTTCTGGCGGAACACCATGTCCCTTGTAATGAGGCGCTAATGAGGTATACCCATTCTTTTCTAAAAATCTGCCTAACATTCGAACGTCTGACGAGTTACCTGTAAAACCATGGAGCAATAAGACGGCTCTTTTACCCGCTTCAAAAAAGAACGGTTTGGGTTGCGCAATTCGCATTCAAAAAACCTCCATCGAAAAGAAAAGTGTTATGCACTCTTCTAGTTTTTTCATAAATTTATTTTTAATACTAGAAAACTCAAGTTACCTTCATTAAGTCTAAGCTTATAAGTTTTTTAATAGAAAACCAATTATGTACACTCATTAAACAATAAAAAAGAAAACGCCCAACCGATCCAATCGGTCAGGCGGTTCGTATGTTGATTATAATTTCGTTACGGCAATTGCCAAAATAAAAAATAATACGGCTAATACAATCGTTACTCGGTGCAAAACTAAGTCAATTCCTCTAGCTTTTTGCTTACCGAAAAGTTGCTCAGCTCCGCCAGAGATGGCACCTGATAAACCTGCACTTTTCCCTGATTGTAACAACACAACAACGATTAATGCTAGCGACACGATGACTAGTAAAGTCAATAACAACGCATGCATTTGTTCCACCTCCTGATCAGAAACATCACAACAAGAACTATTTTACCAAATAATAGACACAAGTACAATAAGGTTACGACAAATACATTTATAAATGTGTCAGACTATTTGATAAAAAGTAACTATATACGGTTTAAAAGGAGAAAT
>JBFIXW010000156.1:0-4760 GCA_041605715.1 Paenisporosarcina sp. | reverse complement strand
TTTAGCTTAATCGTATATTGAGCGAAGCTAGAATAATAACCAGATGGAATGACCGGGGTTTCAATAAAGCCGCTTAATCTTCGTTGATAGTATTGCGCAACAAGGTTCACATCGTCTAATTCATGCTTCATAAATGCTTCTAGCTTCACTTTTAGTACAGCAGCCTGGATGGTATCTAATCTTGAATTCACGCCAATTCGAACATTATCGTACTTATCCTTGCCTTTCCCATGAACCTTTAATGACATAAGCAATGTTGCTAGGTCATCATCATCCGTAAAAATCGCTCCTCCATCTCCAAAACATCCTAGTGGTTTGGCAGGAAAGAACGACGTCGTTGCCGCATCACCAAAGCTACATGCTTTTTTACCGTTAATATGGCCTCCAAACCCTTGTGCGCCATCTTCTAATACAAGTAAATGATATTTCTTCGCAATTTGATCGATTTCCTCGTGCGCTGCAGGTAAACCAAATAAATCAACTGGGATGATGACTCTCGGCCTTAACTTTCCTTCTGCGATGGTTTTGGCAATACCCTTTTCTAATTTGATTGGATCGATGTTAAATGTTTCTGGACAGACGTCGACGAACACGGGGGTAGCTCCGCAAAATGACACGACTTCTCCCGTTGAAAAGAATGTTAAATCAGGTACGAATACGGCATCACCTTTTTGAATGCCCCATGCCATTAACACTAACGTCATGGCTTCCGTCCCATTCGCACAAGTGATGCAATGTTTCACACCCACATACGCAGCTAATCCCTCTTCCAGTTCTTTTACTTCTTTTCCGCCAATGAAATTTGCATCTTGTAGAACTTCCTGAATCGCTGAATCGATTTCCCTTTTATATCTCTGATATTGAGCTTGTAAATCTCGAAATTGCATCTCCACTTGAGTTTTCAACTCCCAATTTCGCTTAGTCTATCTATTCATCTAATACTTTCTTAAACAAACTATTATGATCCCTTCACTAACGAATTTCTTGTTGAGCGGATAATGTTAGTGGATTCAGGACCGTGATTAAAAATTAAATCGATAGTGGATAATCCTTTTGTAAAATCTTTGCCCCAATATTGACGATAAGTCGGATGTGCAAATTGTTGATACAATAATTGAATGCCTTTACTTTCAAAATCATCGGGGTTATTGTATGCTTTTGCTCCGCACCCAGAAATATAAATATCTCCTTTAAATTTGGACACGATATTAGCAATGCGCTGACTACCATATCCAAAATCCTCTTCAAAGGCCGATTCTCGATAAAACTTCACTTTAATTTCTAAGATCTCACAAATCAGCTCGATTAATCGGATGTTCAATTCACATAAGGAAACCCATTCACTTTCATAAATATGTCTAAACTTTTCATTGTACAACATCCAGAAGGGGGTCTTTTTATAATTGCCTTCAATGGCACCCCAATGTTTCAATTTCCAGTTAAAACTGTTGTCAATCAATAACTTATGAATTGACAGTTCTTCTCTCTTAACCGGAACAGTCAATAATAGCTTTCCAGTAGGTATTAAAATATAATTCCTATTAGTCACACTCTTATTGGCAAACTGCGCTCTGTCGAGAAAAATCGAACAATCAGATTGATCTAATTTATCAAAGTAACCGATCCACGGTAAATAATTCGGTTGATGTATAGAGATCTTCAGTTTTAAGAACCTCCCAAGATGATCCCAAAGACTTAGTATCGTGTAACATTCCTTCCTCATGGAAAGGTCTTGTAAATGTTATGGTAAGCCTTTTGCTGTGCACCAAACTGTCTGAAGTGGTGTTCAATATTTTTTTTCATGGTTCCTTCAAAATTAAATTTTTTGTTCATGGCACTCGCTAACTTAATGCCTTCAACCATTAAAAAAGATAAGGATTGCGTGTGTCGATAGGTTGGATCTGAACCGGACATTAAATAATAGACCGAATTATCATCCCACACAAAATAGATGGCGGAATGAACTCGCTGTTGGTCATCTATACAATAAAAGGTTTTCCTCGCATTTTGCTTCTGACATGCCTCGTCAATTCTTGAAACGGTGTCAAATGAATAAGGGACCTCTAAGTTTTGTCTATCAAAGGTCTGTTTATTTAAAGCGTAGAATTCATCAATAGCCATATCCTCTTTGATTTGCACACTTTTCTCTGCTTTTCGTAACCCTCTTCGAATCATTGAACTAAAATTTTGATAGACTATTTCCAAATTCTTTGTATCATCAATCACATAGGTGTACCTTGTGGTTTGGGAATATCCACGCCAATAGAAAGGAAGCCAGTTATAAATGGAGTAATCAAAATATTGTTGATACTTTTGTAAATCTAATTGTTCAATTTCATCGATGACTAAATTCATATATTTGTTTTCATGAGAAAGCTTTTTCTCATATTTTTGATTTAGTGGATTACGAATCCAAATGCCATTCGTTTGGGTTAAAGTTGCTTTTTTAATTTCCTTCTGTCCATTTTGAACTTCTATATAGTATGGAAGAGAGGCCATGATTTCACCATTTTTTTTGATTAAGATGACATCCCAATCTTGCTGACAAACAGCATCCATCCACCAGCCCTTAGAAAATAAAGGAATCGTTTTTTCTTGCACACTAAACTTCCGATACTTCTCAGTATCAGTCATGAGGTTTTTCATTGATTTTCTTATTTAAATTGAATAAACCGTTAAAATCTAACGTACTTACTTTTTGCAAAGGGAGAGAGACACTTTTCTTCTCAGCGGAAGATTTATAGATTGCAAGAACCAATTCTAACGCTCTTCTGCCATCCTCAGCCGTTACATACGGTTCTCGATCATTTCGAATGGCATTAATGACGTCAGCATAGAGAGGATGATGACCGAAACCGTAAACATTCGGTGGATTTTCATGATACTTAGCTTTTACTTCTTCTGCATTGTCTAGCACGTCGGCAAACATCCATTCTTCAATTATATTGACGGACTTCCCACCAACTTTAACTGTTCCCTGCTCCCCAAAAATATACAGGGTTTCTTCTAAATTTTCGGGGTAGATATTCGTTGTCCCTTCAATGACTCCGTAACTTCCGTTCGCAAAACGTACTAACGCTATCCCTAAATCTTCTGCTTCCATTAACTGATGCTGTAAATTATCTGTCATGCCAACCACTTCTACGATTGAATCCCCCATCATCCAACGTAACAGGTCGATATTATGAATACATTGATTCATGAGTGCCCCACCGTCTTGCGCCCATGTTCCACGCCATTGTTCCTGATTGTAGTATGCGGTTCCGCGGTTCCAGCGGATATGAGCTGTTCCGTGAAGAAGTTTGCCGAAACGGCCAGCCTCCACTGCTTCTCTTAACTTTTGAATAGATTTATTAAACCGATTTTGATGGCATGCGCTAACCTTTACATTTTTCTCCTTTGACTTTTCAATAATCTGATCGGCTTCTTCTAAAGAAAGCGAGATGGGTTTTTCAATAATCAAATGGCAACCCGCATCGATACAATCTAATGCAATTTGTCCATGTTTCCCGCTTTCAGTACAAATCGCCACTAAATCTGGTTTTTCATTAGCAAGCAACTGTTGATAATTCATATATTTTTTCACTGCATATCCTAAACCAAATGTCGAAATTGTTTGCTCCATTTTCCATTCATCGAGATCGCAAATTGCTACAATATCAAGATGGTTTCCAATCGCAGCAGCAATATGATTAGGTGAAATTCTTCCACAACCGATGATTGCGTATTTAAGGCTTTTCATTTATCAACCTCAAGTCTTTTGATAATTTTTCCACATACATTTTCAGGTTTTGTTGGGTTAATCAACGATGAATCTCCTCCCTATTAATCAATTGATCTAGATCTCTGAAGTTATCATCAAGATGGTCATATCTTTCACCAATGGCTTGTTTTAGAAATTCTTTCAGCTTATGTTCCAATGATTCGTTTGAGGTAGAATACCAGAATGAATGAGTTAGAATATGCAATTTTTTATAAAGGCCTGATTCAATAAGTTGAATTAGATTTTCCCGCCAATTCATTCTAGAATCTGATATATATTTCATATGCTTTTGATATTTGGAGGAATAGGAGTTAATTAATAGATCAAAATGGAGGTCATTTTCTAAAACAAATTTCGAAGGTCGATGCATAGAAACTACTTTGATTTGATGGTTAAATAAGCGGCTAAGAACTTCTGCTTCTGATTCTATATTTTTTTTTATTTCATCAACTGTTTTAATATCATATCTTTGCTCATCAAAATGAAGACCTATCTCATGTCCTAATGACATAATTTGTTGTAACTTTTCAAAAGATTGCTTTGAAAAGACGTTATAAAAATTGGAAGTTAATAAGACGAAATAAGTTGATTTTACGTTCATTGAATGCTCAATCATAGCCATTTCGAGTGCTTTACCAATTGAAAAATCAATATCATGTCGGAGAATGCATGATTTATTGTTAGATTCACTCTCATTATATGAACAAAAGTTATATCCGTTGGTCCGCAATAATTCTAATAACTGAGCATAAGCGTATTTGGTAAATTGCATTTCGACCCTCCATTAATAAATTCACTTGTCTTCCATCCAAGAAAACTTCTATTCGTCCAAGACAATACCATTTTAGAAACTCGTTTATTGAGTATGTTTAGTTATAGTTGGATTAATTGTTCATTTACAACTTTGTAGTTTCGATTACATTCTTTACACTTGTATACATCTTTAAGGGGCATTCCACATTCACACACCCAGCCCATCTGTTTAGCAGATACACCT
>JBFIXW010000155.1:0-4804 GCA_041605715.1 Paenisporosarcina sp. | reverse complement strand
GCAAACGATGGCCTTTAAATATTCGGTTTGTCCGTTACTTGCGATAAATAAGGAGTGACCTTTGCTTTTTAAATAACGGAAGAGTTCTTTTATGTTTGGATAAAGAGCTCCTTTTCCAGCGTTAATATTTGCGATTAATCGTTCGTGGAAAAATACATTCGCACTTTCTCGCCATTCATTTGACGCGTCAGGTAATAGTGTTTCCCATACGACGGGCAAGGGTACGCCCATAATCTCTTGGTACTTTTTAAGTGGCGTTTCTTTATTCCAGCGGTTTTGAGACCGTAAATTGTCAAAAGTATCTTCTAGAGATATTTCTAAAATTTTGTTCGTTTGAAAAAGGGTTCCATCCATATCAAAAATTAAAGCTAGTGACATTTAAATCCTCCTGAAATTCGATTACATCTGATTTGTATGATCAGCTCTGATTTCTTTTAGTAAAGAGATGATTTCCTTGTTCTGCTCAACTTGTAGATCAGAGTTTTCTTTAATGAATCGAATCCATCGAATAAGGAAGGCTAAGATAATAATGGGTAATCCATATAAGGCTGATAGAAGTATTGTTTCCATGATATCTGCTCCTTTCATTTGGTTTTAGATAGAGTTCTTTATTGAACGATATAAAACCTAATTGGTTCGTTCCGAACTGTCTATATTTCACAGTTGTCTTCTATTAACTATTCTCTTCCGTTCTCATTCATGTTTACTAGCAACTCCCGCAACAAATCTCTCCTCTATTACATTTAAAATCCTGATTTTAAAAGGATATCACTCACCATAAATCGAATAAGTAGAGATTGACGAAAAAGGAGGAAGGACAATGATTTGGAATGAAGAACCCGTGTTTACGATGTTTTCATCCGCACATATTGTTGCCGTTATTGGGTTAGTCCTCCTGATTGTTTTTCTGTTTGTCTTTAGGAATAAAGCAACAATCGAAGCGGGGAAAATGAAAGTGTTCGAACGGTTTTTCGTTGTCACTTTGTTAGCAATGGATGTCCTCTATTACGTTTGGCTATACCAGACGGATAGATGGGATTGGAGTCATTCCTTACCGCTAGAACTCTGCAGTATCAGTTTGATTGCTGCGATTCTTTTACTTTGGACGGGTAATAAGCATTTGTATGAGTTCGTTTTCTACGCAGGAATTGGTGGGGCCATCCAAGCAATCGCTACGCCCGTTTTAGATATGGGGTATCCGCATTTTCGATTCTTCCACTTTTTTTATACACATGTAGGGATTATCATTACGGCACTGTATTTCACTTGGTATAAAGGGTATCGACCAACGTTTAAAGGAATTGTAAAAACGATGATTGCACTCAATGTTTTGTTGCCAATCGTCTTTATTATGAACATTGTCGTGGAAGGCAATTATATGTTTTTACAAAGAAAACCGATCAATGGTAGCTTATTAGATTACTTAGGTCCTTATCCATGGTATATTGTAACTTTAGAACTAGTTTCTTTCTTGGTGTTTTTAATCTTATGGCTTATTTTCAGAAATAAAACAGAAGATTCATTGTAAAATTATGAAAAGGAATTATTTTCTGAATTATTACATTCAATTTTTTGGTAATATGCTATAATTTTTATATTCATAGGTAAGTAGGTGCAACAGATTGGAAAAATACAAAATTTTTGATATTTCATTATTTGTGGTGAGTGTTGCCGTAGGTTTATATTTTGCACCGATAGAAGTAGACCTCATTAAATATATAGCTATTTTTTGTATCTATCTATTTTTCTCAGTTATATATACCAATTATAAGGTGATGCAAGGAAACGGCACGGCGAATTATGATTACGGAATGTCCTATAGTCAATCGTTTGCTTTATTTGCAGGTCCTTTTGGTCTTTTGATATTTGAAATTTTTTATCGTTTCTCCGTATACTTTCAACGTAAAATTAACAAAACAGCGGATGCCGATGAATTTACTGATACATTCTTTAATATTGGTACTTTCGTTATTTATAATACAATTGCCTATCTGTTCTTTATGTCTCTATATCCGTACTTTGAAAACATTCCATTGGGGTATTCTCTATTATTCCTTTTAGCGGCACTAATCATTATGTTTTTTTCAAATTCGTTTCTCCTTTTCTCTCTCTATTTAAGTGGAAATATTCATTCATGGAATGAAGTTGTCTTATTTTTAAAAAATAGAAGCATGCTAGATATCGTTGTGAAAAATGCTTTAACAAATGGTCTTCTGTATTACTTTGTGATGCAAGATCAATGGGAAATGCTTATTGTGTTATTTAGTTTAAATTACGTTGTGAGCAAGTCTTTCCTTTCCAAGCAAGAAAGTGCTCAAAACGAAATCGAACGCGACTATTTCAAAGAAATGGCGTACACCGATTTCATGACAGGCTTATCTAACCGTGCAATGATGGACAAGCAGATGAGCAAAATCAATGGTAGCAAGGAAGTTCTTGGTATTGTTGTCATTGATATTGATAAATTTAAACGCATTAACGATAACTATAATCATGCAGTGGGTGATTTAGTCATCCAGCATTTTGCGAAAATGCTCAAATCGAGAGTTAGACATAATGATCAAGTATTCAGGAGTGGTGGGGAAGAATTCACCCTGTTCTTACGTGATCGTACTTTTGAAGAGTGTATAGAATGCTTAGAAGCATTACGTACACAAGTAAGTGAGCAACCAGCTGAAGTTGAGTTTAATGGTGAAATGACACAGATTTTTTATACGGTTTCATGCGGGCTTTACTACAATGCCATGGCGGAAGAACTACCAATGGAGCGAGCTTATATTTATGCCGATCAGCTTCTATTAGAAGCGAAGGGTCGTGGACGTAATCGACTAGTAATGAAAAATGGACTAGAAACATAAAACTAAAAGTAAACCTTCTCAATTTCTTTTGAGAAGGTTTTTTGTATGCTCTAATTTGTTACCACATCCTGTATTGACATGTAAAAGTTTACCCCCTAAACTAAACGTAATGGTTGAGGGGGTAAACTATATTGAATAAGCATATTCAAGAAGCAACGGACTTGTTCGAAGAAGTTCTTATTTATGGTACTGAACGAGTATTGAAAAGTGTGGATCACCCACTGTGGAAAGAGTATTCGCCTGAGCAAATGCAGGTGCTAAAATTAATAAAAAAAGAAGATTCAATGACGGCAGGTCGTTTAGCCTTACTCCAAGGCGTACACAAAAGTGCGATTTCCAGTCGCTTGAAAAAGTTGGTTGAAAAAGAATTGGTTGTGATTAAGCGGTCAGGGGATAAGCGCGAAAAGTTACTTGCCTTAACAGAGAAAGGCCAAGATATTGTGGAACAATCAAAACAAGTGCTAGATGAATATATTGGTTCTTTATTATCAGATCATGTCAATGATCAAGAAATCGAGCAGTTTCTCGTGACGTTTAGAAAACTAAAAGAACTATTGAAAATGGATGGGGTTAAATAGATGCGTACAATTTTAAAACTTAAATGGCCGATTTTAATCGGTGTCATCGCAATGACGGTTCTGTTGTTTTTAGTCGCACCCAATTTAACAAAGCAAGCGGAAGAAGCGGGCTCATTTCAATTATCAGATAAAGCGTCGTCTCAAATAGCCGCTCAAATGCTTGCTGATGCTGGCGAAAGTGATCAAACCATTTCGGTAGTGATCGAATTAGACGAACAGTTAACGGATGACGTCCGTGAACAGTTGAGTATAATGTCTTCGCAAATTGAAGCACTTGGGGATAAGGTTACAAGTGTTCTAAATCCTGTGGAAAGCGAAGAAATCGAAAAGCAATTAGTTTCAGAAGATCAACAGACTGTCTTAATTCCTATAACGGTTCAAGGGTCTGATGAAAAAGTAAACGAAGTGGCTGACGATATTCGAACGTCAATCATTCCTACTGATATGAAGGCATATGTAACAGGTGAAGCGATTATCAACAACGATGTAAATGAAAGTGCACAAGAAGGGTTGAAACGCACTGAAATTATTACGGTTGTTTTAATCTTTGGGTTATTGTTGGCGGTATTCCGTTCGATCATTACACCGTTAGTTCCATTAGTGGCAGTTGGGATTACGTATTTGTTAAGCCAATCATTTGTGGCGTTTTTCATCGAATGGTTTGGTTTCCCTGTTTCGAACTACACGCAAATTTTCTTAGTGGCGATTTTATTTGGAATCGGAACAGACTACTGTATCCTGCTATTAAGTAGATACAAAGAAGAGCTTTCTGCAGGACACGCGGTTGAAGATGCGATTGTGAATACGTACAAAACTGCTGGTCGCACATTGTTGATTTCCGGATTAGCTGTTTTTATTGGGTTCTTCGCGATTGGCTTTGCAGAATTCCCAATCTTTAAATCAGCTGTAGCTGTAGCAGTTGGAATCGCTGTGTTGATGCTGGTTTTATTCACCATCGTGCCAATCAGTATGGTGTTGTTAAAAGAAAAATTATTTTGGCCATCCAAGAAGTCCGCATCTCATCGAGATAGTGGATTATGGATGTGGATGAGCAGGCTTTCTGTGAATCGACCTGTCCTCTCGATGTTAGTTGTAGCGGCAATTACAGTGCCATTGTTGTTAACATACGATAATTCATTATCGTTTAATACAGTGGACGAAATCGGCGACGATTACGAATCCGTTCAAGGGTTACGTGCTATTGAAGATGGCTTTGGTAAAGGTGATTCATTGCCAGTTCAAGTCATCATTCAGTCTGACGAGACGTTGGCAAATGAAGACATGATTCCTTATGTTGAGCGATTAAGTCAACGGTATGAACAAATTGAAGGTGTCGATAAAATCCGAACAGTTACTCGACCAACTGGT
>JBFIXW010000154.1:0-4809 GCA_041605715.1 Paenisporosarcina sp. | reverse complement strand
GTTACCTCAACGAGAAATTGGAGGGCAATTACCTGACTTTGAAACGCTCGTAGAAATATCGAAGTATTGTCGTGAAAAAGGGATACAGCTTCATTTAGATGGTGCACGTTTACTGGAAATTCTTCCGTATTACCAGAAATCAGCTGCTGAAGTTTGTGATTTATTTGACAGTGTTTACATTTCTGTTTACAAAGGGATTGGTGGGATCGCAGGGGCGGTACTTGTTGGTGACATCGATTTTACTCAGGAGTCGAAGGTGTGGAAGCAACGATATGGTGGGAATTTAATCAGTCTCTATCCATATATCATTTCGGCAGATGTCTATTTCGATCAACGTGTAGAGAAAATGGACCAATATTACCGTGATGCTAAAGATTTGGCTACCCGATTTAATTCCTGTCATGCGGTGACAACCATCCCTGCCGTACCTGTTTCAAATATGTTTCATGTGCATTTTGAAGCTTCAAAAGAAGAGATGGAACCTATCTTAAAAGATATTATGGAATCTTCCAAGGTTGGTATCTCAAGTTATGTAAGAGGAACAAGTGATCACTCTTGTACCTTTGAAATAAGTGTAGGTGATCAGTATGAAAGTATTACTGAGAATCAATTGAACTCTGTTTTTGGCATGTTAAACGAACGGATGGAGAAAATTAAAAATTGATCACATGAATTAACCTCCCAGATCCTTTTTAGGTATTGGGAGGTTTTAAATTTTCATTATTAATTGCCTCTTTTACGTTCTTCTTGTTCCCATCTTCTTAATGCAGGGAAGGGATCATAAGCCCATTCTGTACGCCCATTAAATTTATACATACCGTAATGCAAATGCGGTGGGAAGCGACCGGAAGTCCATTTTTTCCCGTATCCTGAACTGCCTACATATCCTATAATCGTGCCCGGTTCAATAATATCGCCTTGTTTAACTTTTTTGTTAAAACTCGATAAATGAGCGTAATAATGATAAGTATTATTTACATCTCGTATCCCAACCCGCCAACCACCATATTCATTCCAGCCCATTGTTTCAATCATGCCATATGAGGTGGATTTAACAGGCATTCCATAGGAAGCAAACAAGTCTGTTCCTTCGTGAATTCTTCTACCACCCCATCCACGACGATCTCCCCAGGTACTCCGATAGCTATAATCTTGTCTAAGTGGAAGCGGGAATGCATGTTGGTCTAAATTGATTGTTTCAAAATGCTGATAAATCTTCGCTGTTGTCAAGATTTGATTAACAGCCAAATCATTTTGATAGTAATTTTTAACAACTTTTTTAAAGTCCTTTTCGCTACGTCCTTGTACATTCAATAACTCGACAAGCGTCCCCATCACATCGTCATCGTTCTTTCGGTCTGCTAGCCCATCACCATTAGCGTCCACACCATTCCCATTAAAAAAAGCGATGGACAGTGAGTAATTATCATCTCTTTGTGGATTAAGTGGTCCTACCCAATAGTCATCTGAAAATTGCATGGCGACAATTCCATCTCGCTTAGGTAGATCTCTCCGTACTTCTTGAATATTTCGTTCATACTGATCAATTGCGGCTAAATAATACCATGGCAAAATGTCGCTCGAGTAATTTATATAATAGGCCATTCGCTTTTCCAACACTTGTTCTCTCGTGGGTTGCTGTTCATTCGCATATGCACCAGAGGAAAGTAGTAAGAAACAGGCACTAAGTGTAGTTAATCGAAGCCATCGATTCAATCCGTATCCCTCCAAAGGTCGTAATGTCTTGTAGTTTTCCCCGGAAAGATATTTTCATGAATGGATTATGAAATTGATCATTCTTTTTTTTGACAAGCTTTAATAAAAGCTTGAAATAAGGACGCGGACGATGAATCATTCTTTTTCAACATGCCTTCAGGATGCCATTGAATACCTAAAACAAAATCAAGTTCTTTGCTCTCGATTGCTTCAATTAACCCATCATTTGCAATTGCACATATTTCAAAATCTTTAGGAATTTTTTTAACTGCCTGATGGTGAAAACTATTCACTTTTACCAAATCGCTTTGTACAATACCATGAAGCTTCGTTGCTTTTTCTATTTGAATAAAATGCGAAGCGTGATGGCGAGGCGCCAATTGAGTATGTTGCAAAAGCGGTTTATCAAATTGAGAATATATATCTTGATAAATATTTCCTCCTGCAGCAATGTTAAGAATTTGAATTCCTCTGCAAATTCCTAAAATGGGTTTATTGAGATTTAACATTGCTTGAGTTAAGGCAATTTCAAAGTTGTCTCTCTCTGGGGAGACATTGCCAAGATGTGGAATTGGTTCTTCGAAAAATAATGTGGGGTCCACATCACCGCCACCAGTTAAAAGTAATCCATCTAGTAAAAGAGCGAAAGAATGAACTTCCTCATCTAAATTGGGCAACACAATTGGTAAACCGCCGGATGAAGTTATAGCATCAAGATAGTCTGCTGAAACAGATAACACTTGATCCTTTAAATTTGTGGATACGCCAATAATAGGTTTCAAAATGAACCGTCCTTTCAAGCTTAGGTCGTTCATTTTATGTATAAATTCACTCATGTATATGTAAAAATGAGAAAGCAAATATGTCGATAATAAGATAACAGGAACATGTCAATTCAATGACATAAGGGCTTATTGGTTTAATTCCTTTCATAATTTCGCTAAGATGCAGGCTAGGCATTAAATACATGCGTATAATTTGAAAGGAGATTTTCATCCATGAATTATAAAAAATACTTACTTCCATTAGCTGCAGGTGCTCTTGCACTTGGATTATCAGCTTGTAGTGAAGAAGATAAATCAGCTAACGAAGAATCACCTAAAGAAGAAGTAGCGCAAAAAGAAACAAAAGCCTTATCTGAAAAGGATGCAAAAGCTGCAGCAAAAGAATTGGAAGCCAACTTAGCTAAACAGCAAGTTGATGAGAAAGAAATCGTAGCTATCGTTAATAAAGAAGAACTTACTGGTGCACAATATAACGAAGCATTGGCTTCGATTCAAGGTCAAATGCAACAAATGGGTCAAGATCCTAATAGCAAAGAAGCAGTAGAGCAATTAAAAACGCAAACGATAGATTCACTTGTGAATCAAACGTTGATTCTTCAAAAAGCAGATGAAGCTAAAATAACAGCTTCTGAAAAAGAAGTTGAAGAGCGTTATGCAACATTTGAAGAACAATTTGGTGGAGAAGAAGCCATGACAAAAGCACTTAAAGAACAAAACATGGAATTAGGAACATTAAAAGAACAAATCGCCCAATCCATCGTTTTTGAAAAATATCAAGACAAAGTAGTACCTGTGGTTGAAGTGACGGAAGAAGAAATTCAAGCTTATTACGATCAAGCTGCAGCTCAATCTAAAGAAGCGGGTCAAGAACTACCTCCTCTTAAAGAAGCAAGTAAAGAAATCAAAGGAGTCTTGGAACAGCAACAACAACAAGAAAAGTTCGCTGCACATGTAGAAGAAATAAAAGCTGATGCTGAAATTGATGTAAAAATTTAATCATTAGTTATTTTGGAAAGACACCTTCCGCAATGGAAGGTGTCTTTTTTTGTGATTCAAAATAGGGGAGAGTTTATCATTGTTCTCTTTTCTTACGTTGGTTTTGCGTCATAGGCTCATGCTTTGGATTTAAATTCCCTAACTCAGCTAATTCCATAGAAATTTCTTCTCTTTGTGAAGGAGTTCTCTTTCTAGAACGTAATGTGAAATCCGTAAATGAAACCGTCTTATTATTGACTCCATTTTGATAATCTTTTTTCATGAAAACTCTCCTTTCAAATTTCGAATCCTCCTTATCATGAGTTAATTTATGCGAATAATGTATGCCATTTTATATGTGAAAACCATGATTTTATTGATATTATTGGAAGTGTAACCAAATACATGAATTATCGTCTAATGAGAAGAGGTGATTCCAATGAATTTAAGATGGATTGTTCTTATTATGATGATTTTGGGAAGTTGTTCCAATGAATCTAACAATGCATATAACGAAATGCCTGCCGATTTTGATTTCAGTCTAAAATATGGGGTTTATGGCAAAGAAGAAATCAATACATTCCAAGATTTTATCGTAAAAGATTTAGTCGAAGATGGAACCGTTCAAGCAAGTTTAATTTTGAATGAGCAAGACATGAATGACATCTACAACGAAATGATGACTTTGAACATCATGGATAAACTCGAATTGAAAAAAGAAGAAGGTTGTGACTCTGAACCACCAAGTATGAGAGTTTGGGACATCCATATGAATGGGGAGACAAAAAAATTTAATTACCAAAGTTATTGTGAAACACCACCTGATGTACTCAAACTATATCAACTTGAAGAATTTATTCGAAAAATTATTATCCAAAAAGAAGAATATAAAAAGCTTCCTGCGGTTAATGGTAGTTATGAATAATGTTTTCACACGGGAGGTATAAAAATATGACTAATATCGTTGAACTACAGCCACATAATGCAATATGGGCGCAACAATTTGGTGAATTAAAAAATGAATTTATCGATGAACTGGACAGTCTGATCCTTGCGGTTGAACATGTGGGAAGTACGTCAATCGAAGGGATTTCTGCCAAACCAATTTTGGACATAGATATTGTCATTAATGATGTTAGTTTATTCCCAAAAGTATGTGCAAGATTAGAGAAAATGGGCTATATTCATCAAGGTAATCAAGGAATTGAAGGGCGAGAAGCCTTTAAGATTAATGGGAACAAATTATTTAACTTAAAAAACCTCTTCATCATCTATATGTATGCACATTAGATAGCAAAGAATTAAAGAGGCATTTGGCATTTAGAGATTATTT
>JBFIXW010000153.1:0-4845 GCA_041605715.1 Paenisporosarcina sp. | reverse complement strand
GGAGAACTAGATTTTGGTTATTTAAATATTCCATTAACGATTCTAGGGATTGTGGGAATAACGAATGCTATTAATTTAATTGATGGATTAGATGGACTAGCTGCAGGGGTTTCAACTATTGCGTTAATTACAATAGCAGGAATGGCTCTAATGATGGGAAATACTTTTGTGTTTGCCATGGCAGCTATATTAGCAGTAAGTGCTTTAGGCTTTTTGTTTTACAATTTCCACCCAGCGAAAATTTTCATGGGAGATACAGGGGCGCTGTTCCTTGGATTCATGATTGCCGTACTTGCTTTAATGGGTTTTAAAAACATTACTGTTATCTCGTTGGTTATTCCAATTATCATGTTAGGGGTTCCGATTTCAGACACGTTCTTCGCCATTGTGCGTCGATACCGAATGAAACAGCCACTATCTGCAGCAGATAAATCTCATTTACATCATTGCCTGCTAAACGTTGGATTTACACATCGTCAAACCGTTTTAATTATTTATGCACTAGCTGCCATGTTCGGTGTAGCTGCATTGATATTCTCACAGGCAACTGTTTGGGGAGCGATACTATTATTAGCAGTTATGTTAGTAGCTATTGAACTCTTCGTGGAAGCAGTTGGCTTAGCTGGAAAGAATTATCGACCACTTATTAATTTCGTACGAATGATTGGTAAATGACCTCATGCTTATTGCATGAGGTTTTTTTTATCAAATAAGAGAACTCCTGAAAATCGTTTTCAGGAGTTCTCTTTATGAAGAGATTATGATTATAAATCTGTATTATTTTGATACTCTGAAGTAAGTTCTAAGTGTTGTTGAAGGATTTGTTTTGTCTCTAATAATTTTTCTTCGTCAAGTCTCCAATAATATGTATTAGTAGATGTATCGTCAAAACCATGTAAATACATTGAATCTACGTTAGGAATGCCGTTCTTAAAATAGGTAATAAAAGAAGTCATTGTTTCATACGTCATATTTGTTTTCATATGGTTTCCCTCTGCATCAATTACATTATCATATTTGGTTATAGAAGTATGTTTCGTTGCTTTTTGTATAATTGCCTCTAAAATCATCTGTTGACGTTTTCCTCTTTCTATATCATTATCTTTTTTTCGCGTTCTTGCTAATGCAAGTGCTTCCCTACCATTTAGTTTTTGAGCTCCAGGTGTTAGTTGGACAGTATACTGATCGAATTAATCTTTTTCTTTTATGAAGTATGGAACATCTGCCTCAATTCCATCTAAGGCATCTACCACATCAATAAATGCATCGAAGTTCATTTTTACATAATAATCTATAGGGACTTCTAATAAATATTCAATTGTTTCAATGGTGGAGAGTGGACCACCTTTTCCATAAGCATGATTGATTTTATCATTGTAATCTTGATTTGGAAAATATACATAAGAGTCTCGAGGGATACTTAATAATTTCATTTTTTTTCTTTTTGGTTCATTGTAGCCAATATGAGTGCATCAGAACGACTTTCAGTTTCACTTTGATTTCTTTGAATACTATCATCAATTCCGATGAATAGGATTGATATGTTATCTTTTAAAGTTTTGGCATCACCATGAAGTGGGGATGTTTTTTTTATTCAATGGTTCGTAAGAGTTTGTTGCAGCGGTTTCAACCTTCTTTTGCAAATAAATACCGTATGAGTCAAACTCAATACTAAAGAAGCTATGAGTATTAAAGATGTTTTTATTAATAACGATTTTTTTGATGGTTTATGTATCGTTTTATGATGAACTCTTCTTTGCAATTAATCGCTCCTATAGTGTTTTTTCTTATTATACATTAAATGTATAATAATGGTTTATTTCGAATAAAAAAAAGACTGACCAAAAATGGTCAGTCTTAAAATATATTCATGAATTTAATGAGTATGATCATCGTCAGATGCAAATTCGGTTGATCCTGATTCAGAACTACTGTCAGTATAGCTAGATGAATCACCGTCTATTCCAAGGTGAGTTTTTAGTATATCTCGAGTTTCATCTAAGCTTTCTTGATCGAGAGACCAATAGTATACTCCTGTAGACATATCGTCTAATCCATCCAATTGAATTGTATCGACTCTTGGCATACCGTCTTTGATGTATTCAAAGAATGATTTCATTTCGTCGAAAGTCATATCTGTTTTCATATTATCGCCAACTGCATCAATTACATCTCCGTATTTAGTGAAAGAACTAGCTGATGAGGCTTCCTTCATAATGGACTGAAGAATCATTTGTTGCCGTTTCCCACGTTCTAAATCATTATCTTGCTTACGTGTTCTTGCAAGTGCTAATGCTTCACGGCCATCTAACTTTTGAATACCAGGTTGAAGTTGAACAGTATTCCGATCGAATTGATCTTTTTCATTTAAAGCATAAGGTACTTCAGCTTCGATACCACCCAATGCATCCACCACATCGATAAATGCATCAAAATTCATTTTCACGTAATAATCAACAGGAATTTCAAATAATTCTTCGACAGTCTCAATTGCTGCACGAGTACCCCCATAAGCATGAGCATGTGTGATTTTATCTTCATAACCTACTTCAGGAATGTAAACAAGTGAGTCACGAGGAATGCTGACAAGTTTAACTGTTTTGCTTTTATTGTTTAATGTTGCAAGCATTAAAGCATCTGAGCGACTGTTCGAATCACCTTGATTTCGTTTTTCACTATCATCAATTCCAACGAAGAGTATGGATACGTTATCCTCAATTGGCTTTACATCTTTATCCCTTAATTCTGATTTTCCTCGATTACTTATTGCTTCAAAAGCATTTCCCGCAGCTATTTCAGCTTTTTTGTGAAGGTATAAACCATAAGCGGTAAGACTAATTAACATTGAAGCTATAACCATAATTGATATTTTTAAAATCAGTGATTTTTTTGACGATTTATGTGAAACAGTTTGATATTCTTTTCGTTTCATTCCAATTCTCCTCTGAGCAGGTTTATATCCTTGCTCGTTCAATAAGACGTCTGAAGTAATCAGATGGTTTCATTTCAAACTTCAGTACTCCTCATTATACAGCGTTTCACCCATTCAGTAAAAGAAAAAGTTTGTATCATTTAGATGACAAACTCGAGAAATTTATCTCCAACACGTTCGAAAACCGCTTGTCCATTCGTTATTTCTGTTATCCAACCGGAAAATATTTCTTCTTTATCAGTTGGTACAAAGATATATAATTCTACTAAATCCGCATATTCAATTCGATCGAGAGGGTATTCAGAGTTGCGAATTTCATTTTCGACTTTCCCTAACCAGGTGTAGTCAATCGAGACCTTCATTATATAATGCAATTTTCGTTCGACAATTTGTGCTGAGAAAATTCCTTCTGTGGTCGCTTTTCCGTATGCGCGAATTAAGCCGCCGCCACCAAGTTTTATTCCACCAAAGTATCTTGTTACGACAACGACCGTATCTTTTAAGCCTTGTTTCTTTAAAACTTCCAACATTGGGAATCCAGCTGTACCGCTTGGTTCACCATCATCGTTGGCTTTTTGAATATTGTCATGTTCACCAATCAGGTATGCAGAACAGTTATGGTTAGCACTTTTGTGCTGGTTTTTGATATCATCAATAAAAGACTGTGCTTCTTGTTCAGTTTCTACCCGGTTTACATAGGTAATAAAGCGGGATTTTTGTATAATTAATTCTGACTCACCAAAACCTTTTACTGTTTTGTAATTGTTTCGCAAACGCTTCACATCCTTACTGACATCTAGTTGTCATGCAATTTTAATATTTAAAAGTAGTGATAGTGCTATAATAAGTTTTAGCCCTTGCAGGAAAAAAGGCGTAGGTGACGAATGGTACATGTATGAATAAAAAGTCACCCATCAGACAATCGAGTAACAAAGGAGAATCATTATGTCTGGGAATCGAGTTGATATCAAGTCATTGGATTATATATTTAGTCAGATGGTCGATACGATGGACCAGTCCAAAAATGATATCTTTATTATAAGTGAACAAAGCCGTCAAAGCTTTGAACAAATGAAAAAAGAATTAGAAATTGTGCGAGAAAAAATTTCTTTTGTCATTACTGAAGGAGATTTGTTAGAAGAAAAGACGAGACATTCACGAACCAGATTAGCTGCTGTATCGAAGCATTTTAACACGTTTTCTGAAGTTCAAGTACGTGAAGCATATGAATTAGCGAATAATCTACAAATTAAATTGTCCATTAACCGGACAGAAGAAAAACAACTTCGTGAACGACGTGACGATTTGGAACGAAGGTTGCAAGGGTTGCTCGAAACCATCCAGCGTGCGGATCAACTCGTTACACAAGTGAATGTTGTGATGAATTATTTAACTTCGGATTTAAAAAATGTAGGACAGGCCCTTGAAACGGCAAAATTAAAACAAGACTTCAGCTTGAAAATTATTCAAGCACAAGAAGAAGAACGAAAACGATTATCTCGTGAGATTCATGATGGCCCAGCTCAAATGATGGCAAACGTATTGTTACGGTCAGATTTGATTGAGCGTACGTATCGAGAAAAGGGTGTAGAAAAAGCATTTGTAGAACTTAGCGATTTAAAAGTTATGGTTCGAAATGCACTTTCTGAAGTGCGACGAATTATATATGACTTGCGACCAATGGCACTCGATGATTTAGGATTAATTCCTACCCTCAAAAAATACTTAATGACTATCGAAGAATATAACAGGGGGTGCGAAATACACTTCCAGTCTATGGGCGAAGATCGTCGAATCTTAAGTAATTATGAGGTTGCCATTTTCCGATTAGTTCAAGAATCGGTAACAAACGCAATGAAACATGGAAAGTGTAATCAAATTTGGGTGAAGGTAGAATGGCGAAAAGACGCTGT
>JBFIXW010000152.1:0-4846 GCA_041605715.1 Paenisporosarcina sp. | reverse complement strand
CTAGACAAGAATGCGTCTTGACCACCAAATAATGTTGCAACTAAATCAAATTGAAAAAGTCCAATCAATCCCCAGTTAAGTGCACCAATTATAACTAGAGCTAATGCAATTCGTGAAAGCCCACTCATACCGTAATTCCTCCTTCGATTAGAATTTAAGTGAATCCGTAATTACCTTAAGTAAATTAGTACCAAACTTTAACTCAGATGTTTCAATCTCTGAAAGGTACGACGTATCCAAAGATACCTTATGGTAATTGCTTAGTGATTCGTACTTATCTTTTACCAAAAAATCTAATTAATACATATTTACCGATATGAAAATAGGTCTGAAAAAATGGCTAGTTTTACAAATGCTTTGTCTTATTCTGCGCATTTTCTAGTGTCTATCTCCACAATTTAAAGGATGTAAAGCCTTAAAAAGTCATTCTCTTAAATCTTGCGTTAAAAGTGAGAAATTATGAAAACTTATGATCATTACATAAAGCAGGTAGGTGTAATATGTTACCATTAATGGAGAAGTGTGAGTGGACGAATTTTTACTTATTTTAATGGGGGATTTGATATGATTTTACATACAAATATTAGAGGATCTGGAGAATCATTGGTTTTTTTGCATTCGGGTTTACAAACGGGGGACACAGATTTTACTTATCAAAGGGAATATTTTAACGAAAAGTTTACAATTATCTCACCAGATATGAGGGGACATGGCCTTTCTTCTTCTGTCGATATACAAAATTATTTTGAAGTCTCTGCTTCGGATTTATTAGAAACTCTTCATCATCTTGAAATAGATAAAATTCATTTAGTTGGCAGTTCCTTAGGATCACTTGTAGCTATTAAGTTCGCACAAATGTATCCAGAACGAATAATTACCCTAACCCTGTCAGGCATTACTACTGTTAAACCGGAAAATTGGATGGAACTTCATCATGAAGATGTATTGCATCAAGCCAACTTATTATTAAATGAGGAAGCAGTTTTATACTTCGATCAACTGCATGGACAAAATTGGAAACAGTTTATTCAAATGGGGAAGAATGCAAACTGGTATCCATTCGAAGATATGAATATGTTAAGTTCTTGTTCGTTTCCTACATTAATAATGGTAGGGGAAGCCCAACAAAATGAAACAAACATAGCATTAGAGTATCCTATGAATAATTCAAATGTTCATATTGCTATTGTTCCGCTTGCTGGACATTTGGTACATTCAGATCAACCAAAAATATATTCGCTTATTTTAGATGAATTTATTCAACAAAACGGTGGTTCATTAGCTAACTTGAAATGAGAAAGAGGTTAATACGTTGATAAAAGCAATCATATTTGATTTTGATGGATTAATTATAGACACAGAGAGCGTTTGGTATGAATCTTACAAAGAAACTCTTAAGAGTTATCAGTTTGACTTACCTCTTGCGGAATTTGGAGAATGTATCGGATCCGATGAAACTGTCTTAAATACATATTTTAAAAAGAATTTAGGAGAAAGTTGCAATGTTGACGAAATTGAAACGCGTGCCTTTGATATCTATAAAACTAAAATGAGTTCTCCTGAAGCACGTATTGGTGTATTAGATTATTTGCAAGAAGCTAATAAAACTGGATACAAAATTGGACTTGCTTCGAGCTCCTCAAAAGAATGGGTTACAAAATATCTAGATGAACTTGGTTTCTTGAATTATTTTGAAGTGATTGTCACGCGTGATGATGTCAAAAAGGTGAAACCTGCTCCGGATCTTTATTTAAAGGCTATTAAAGAATTGCATATAAATTCTTGTGAAGCAATAGCATTCGAAGATTCTTTGAACGGCTCAATAGCGGCAATAACTGCAGGGCTAAAATGTGTCATTGTCCCAAATCCAGTGACCGAATTATCAGCTTTCGAAAACTACTCTCTACGATTAAAATCAATGTCGGAAAAAAGTTTGAGCGAGGTAATTGAGTTGATAGAAAAGAGTTAAGTACGAATTTTTAAACAAAATCAATTTAAACAAAGGAATTGATGAACATGTACATAAACTCAATCGAATTTACGGAACAAGAGAAAAAACATACGCTAGAAACGTTTTTTCAAGATGGTCACTTAGTGAAGTTGCCTAAGAAAGAAAAACGAAAAGTAATCATCTTTTTAGAGTTAATTAAGACTTTTGATGAAAACAGAATTTACAGTGAGAGAGAGGTAAACGAAGTAATTAAAGACATTCATGGTGATTTTGCAACTATAAGAAGATACTTAATCGATTTTAAACTACTCGAAAGAAGTACCGATGGGAAAGAGTATTGGGTTAACAAATCTTTTTCAAGGTAAACGAATAAGAACTTCACAGCGCAAGCAATTGGTTTACCAGTTATCTATAGTCATTATTTGGTGTCCTCTGGCAGTGACATATGAACAATAGGACTTAAATGAAGACAGGTGGAGAGAAATGATCGTTTCTCACTACTTGTTTTCTATTGTTTACTAGTTTGTCTGACAACTCGTTTTAAAGTGGTCAATAACGCCGATTTACTTCCTATACTTAATAAAAGTAGCTTTCATTCTAAATAGAAAATTTGGGTTTTGTGATAAGGATTTAAGAAAAACATGGCATGAACTATTTTTAGATGCAAGCTGTGTTATTTTAATTTACGTTAGCTGATGGAAGTGAAGGTGGCGACTCCGTGGGGATTAGCGCGAGCTTTAGACCCTGGACTGAGCCTCGCGAAGGAAGCGGCTAAAGCCTGGCCCCCCGGAAAGCGTCCGCAGAAACGGAAATCAGCCACTTCTGCTATTAAAGTGTGAACGTTAAAATCATCGATAAACATAAGTCGTACTCTTTTAATGTTTTGAGAGATATACTGATTAATAGCAGTATACATAGTTTTTTCAATTAAAAAGGAGTTCAATCATGTCTCGACAATCAGACAATTTTCAGTGTTACGTGGATTCACCAGAGAAACAACAACAGCTGTATCAAAGAACTTTGTGGATCGTGGTCATGTCCCAAATATTTGGTGGAGCTGGTCTTGCAGCGGGAATTACAGTCGGAGCCCTTATTGCCAAAGATATGCTTGGTACTGACGGGTTTGCTGGATTACCAATTGCAATACTGACCCTCGGTTCTGCAGGGGCGGCTTTAACTGTTGGCCGTTTATCCCAACGCTTTGGTCGTAGAATTGGACTTGCGTCAGGTTTTTTTGCAGGGGGATTAGGAGCAATCGGTGTCATATTCGCAGTATTAAACAATCACGTATTTCTATTTTTTGCTGCTTTATTAATTTATGGTGCAGGGACTTCAACTAACTTGCAAGCACGATATGCAGGTACTGATTTAGCAAATGTTAAACAGCGAGGAAAAGCAATTAGTATCGCAATGGTTTCAACTACTCTTGGTGCAGTTGCGGGACCAAATCTGGTTGGAGTCATGGGCGATTTTGCTCTATCAATCGGCGTTCCTACATTAGCCGGTCCATTCATTCTAGCAGCATTCGCATTCATTATTGCTGGTTTTGTACTTTTAGTGTTACTTCGACCAGATCCTTTAATCGTTGCTAAATTTATTGCTGAAGCACAAGACGAGAATAGGGGAACTAGTACTGAGATCTATGAAGGGACACCATCGAGCAATAGATCAGGCATAGCTTTAGGAGCAACCGTCATGGTTATTACCCAAGTTGTGATGGTTGCCATTATGACAATGACGCCTGTACATATGAGAGATCATGGACATAGTCTGAATGCTGTAGGGATGGTTATCAGTATCCATGTAGCTGCAATGTATCTACCATCACTAATTACTGGTGTACTCGTGGATCGATTTGGTCGACTGGCGATGACAATAGCTGCTGGAGTTACATTAATGTCAGCAGGAATTGTAGCTGCTTTCGCTTCTGGAGGCTCTTTATTCGTCATGATTACGTCACTTGCACTTCTCGGTCTAGGATGGAACTTTGGATTGATAAGTGGGACAGCGCTAATCGTTGACTCAACTAATTTATCCAACCGCGCAAAAACTCAAGGAACGCTAGATGTTTTAGTTGCATTAGCGGGAGCGTCAGGTGCAGGACTTTCAGGAATGGTTGTCGCTCAAACGAGTTACGCCACACTTTCACTTGCTGGTGGGTTTCTTTCCATATTATTAATACCAGTAGTGATTCAATCCATTAAACAAGCAAAGTAAATGTTTACAATAAAGGGGACTCTTCATGAATTTAGATAACGTGAAAATTGAAGAATTAAATGCGGAAAACTGGTACGACTGTTGCGGATTAGAAGTTGAACCGAGCCAATCAAAATACATAGAGTCAAATGCTGTATCAATATCTCAGTCAAAGTTTGAACCAACATTAAAACCGTATGCCATATATTTTGAAGAAAAAGTAGTCGGTTTTTTAATGTACAATTCGGTTCAAGAAGAGCTTGAAGGAAATTGGATTTATCGAATAATGGTCGATAAAGACTATCAAGGCAAGGGTATAGGGAAAGCTGCAACGAAGTTAATGATATCTGAGATGGCTAAACAGCCTTACATTAAAAAATTAGTAGTCGGATATCATCCTGAGAACAAGGGAGCACATAACCTTTACGCAAGTCTAGGTTTTATCGATTATGGAGATCGTTTCGGTAAGGAAATGGCTGTAGTAAAAAATGTGAATGAAAAAAACCTTTAATTTAAAAATAAACAACAAAAAGGCTGTTAGATCCCACGGGATTTAACAGCCTTTATTTACATATTAGATTAGTTGCTTAATCAAACAAATTCATGCTCAAGTAGCGTTCGCCAGTGTCAGGGGCAATACATAATACCTTTTTCCCTTTGCCTAATCTCTTGGCAATCTCGATAGCGGCAAAAACAGCT
>JBFIXW010000151.1:0-4854 GCA_041605715.1 Paenisporosarcina sp. | reverse complement strand
TGAAGGGATGCCAGTTTACAAAAACAAGCCTGAAAAACAACCGAAGATTTCTCGTGTAACGAATGCACATGTAACGGAATCACGTCTTGAGATTGACGTTCACACAGGAACACATATCGATGCTCCTTTACACATGATGAACGATGGTGCAACTTTTGAAACCATCACACTTGATCAATTGGTTGGTCCAGTTAAAGTTTTAGATTTCATGCATGTTGAGGACGGTATCACGAAAGAAGACTTGGCAGCTTTAGAGCTCCAAGAGAATGATTTCATTTTGTTTAAAACAAAAAATTCACTTGATGAAGACTTTAATCCAGAGTTCATCTTTTTAAAAGAAGACGGCGCGCAATATCTAGCTGAGCTAAAAATTAAAGGGGTTGGAATTGATGCACTTGGCGTTGAGCGTAGCCAACCGAATCATCCAACACATAAAGCATTGTTTGGAGCAAATATTCTTGTGATTGAAGGGTTGCGCTTAAGTGAAGTAAATGCAGGATCTTATTTCATGGTTGCAGCACCATTAAAGTTAGTGGGCACAGACGCAGCACCCGCACGTGTTATATTGATAGAGGATTTTCAAGGATAACGGTTAAAGGCCGAGTGGAGGAATGTAGATTCCTTACTCGGCTTTTCATTTGGGGAGTGATGAGGTAGAGAGGTATTCAATGATTCAAAGGGTGTATTCAAGGGTTCGACGTGCCTATTCTCCATTTGGCTCAAGCTATTCTCGAACTCACACCACTCATTCTAGGATTCGCAGTTATGATTCAAGTATTCATGAAATCCACACAATTTCAATATTACTTTTTCCCTTCATATTCTTGTGTATGTCCATTAAGAAAGGTGATTTTAGCATGTAATTTAGTGTATTTACCCTCTACACCAAAGCCTTCTGCGAGCTGACGTACAACTTCGTCATTTGCATGCGACTCTGCAATCGATAACATCTCAAATATTGGTTCTAGCAAAGACAGAGCATCTGAACCTTTCTCATTTTCATTGATTAACGTATTTACATACTGAACATCTGTCGCATCTTTCTTTTCCTCGTAATGCACGATAATCGCATCTTCTTGATCAGCAACGTCAATTTCTATATCAATTCTTTTAAAGTCAAACGTATTCCCAACTACATTCGCTGGATTTTCACCTGGGTCGGTATCTTCAATGTCATCAGCGGTATTATTGTTAGTTGTGTCTTTGGTCACTTCATCGTCATCTGCACAAGCACCTAAGAAGATGATTGAAATGAGGATCAAGGATGGGAAAAAAGATTTCATCAACTTTGCCATGAATAAACATCCTTTCAACATATATTAAGTATTGTTTTGCCCAAAATTAGTAGAACTACTCTTTTCAATTTGTTTTATTTGAAATAGATAAATTCGCAATATTATAAATTCATTCGCATAATGTGCTATCGTATTCATATAAGCAAGATAATTAGGGTATATCCTTACTAATAGGAGGTGTTTCTTTTGAAAGAAACCAAATTATGGATTAACGGTGATTGGCGTGAATCAACGGAAACGTATGAATTGAAAGCTCCGTATGATGGGGAATTGATTGCAAAGGTAGCAAAAGGTTCAGTTGAAGATGTACAAGTAGCCATAGCAGGGGCAGAGCAAGCTTTTCATTCTTTCAAAAAATGGTCAGCGTATAATCGAGCTGAGATGTTATATAAAGTGGTAACGATTATGCGTGAGCAGAAGGAAGATCTTGCCCAAATATTAGCTTTAGAAGCAGGTAAGCCACTAAAAACGGCCCGAGCAGAGATTGACCGTACTATCGCAACGTATCAATTTTCTGCTGAAGAAGCGAAGCAATACCGTGGCGAAACGATTCCAATGGATGCGGCGCCTGGCGTGACTGACAGAATTGGGTGGACGAAAAAAGAAGCGATTGGCGTCATATCAGCAATTACGCCATTCAACTTTCCATTTAACTTAGTGGCACATAAATTAGGTCCAGCCTTTGCGGTTGGAAATACGGTCGTGTTAAAACCGGCTACTCAAACACCTCTAAGTGCTTTAGCAATGGCAGAGATTTTTAAAGAAGCAGGATTACCTCCTGGAGTTTTACAAATTATAACGGGAAGTGGAAGCGAATTAAGTGATTCGCTTATTACGCATCCTGATGTAAAAAAAGTGACGTTTACGGGCAGTGTTCCTGTCGGATTAAAAATAAAAGAAAAAGTTGGGTTACGTAAGATCACCTTAGAACTTGGATCGAACTCAGCTCTTATCGTTGAGCCAAGTGTACCGATTGAAAAAATTGTGAAGCGATGTGCAGAGGGTGCATTTAGTTTCTCTGGACAAGTATGTATATCCTTGCAACGTATTTATGTGAATCAAGAAATTTACGAGGATTTCGCAAAGTTATTCATTGAAGAAACCAAAAAACTGAAGGTTGGCGATCCGCTTAATGATGAAACGGATGTTAGCTCGATGATTCATCCAGATGAAGTAGATCGCATCGTGAAGTGGATTGAGGAAGCAAAATCCCAAGGTGCTGAAATTGCAACAGGTGGCGACTTTACCGAACGATCCCTTTCACCAACCGTCTTGACGAAAGTGACGGCTAAAATGAATGTGGTATGTGAAGAAGTATTTGCTCCGATTGTATCTCTTATTCCGTATGACACTCTAGATGAAGCGATTGGCTTAGTCAACGACTCTCAGTTTGGCTTAAATGCTGCTATTTATACGAATGTGTTAACCGATGCCATGAAGGCAGCGGATCAAATTGAAGCAGGAGCAGTCATTATAAATGACATCCCTACATTCCGTGTGGATCATATGCCATACGGTGGCGTTAAAATGAGTGGTTACGGTCGTGAAGGTGTAAAGTTTGCGGTGGACGAAATGACAGAAACGAAGTTTATTACTATGAAAACGGTATTTTAACGAGTTGCTTCGGCAGCTCTTTTTTTAATGGAAAAAGGGTTTTGGAATTTAAACAGGATAATTGAGGTGCATTGAAGAATATACATAGAACTATTAAGAAGAAATTAATCGAGGTTTAAGGAGAATGTCCACTTGAAAAAACGTGTTGGATTATTGATGGTGATTGCTTTCTTATCTTTATTCACATACACTCAGGTTCTCGCAACATCTTGGGTAGAACTTTCAGCTGAAGAAGTGGCTGAACGTGCCGATGTGATTGTGTATGGAACGTATGATTTTTCCAAGGAATTAACTGATGGCATTGAAATGGTTTTTCACGGAACAGAATTTAAAGTTAAAGATGTTTATAAAGGTGAATCGGTTAATCAAATTACTGTAGGAATTGATCAATTCGATATTGGATGGGTGGATGAGTTTCAAAACGACGGGGGAGAATTCCTTTTGTTTTTAGAAGAAGGGGAAAGTTTCTTATTACCTGTTGGTGGTCCAAATGGTATGATTCAAGTTCAAGATGGTCAAGTGAATGAAAATAATGAGGAAAAAAGATGGTTTTATCAAGACGTATTAGAGAGTTCATCACAAAAACCAAGCGTATTAGCAAGTTCTACAGAAGAATCGAATTTAAAGACCCCCACTATTAATATGCTTTTATACATTGGGATTATCTTCATTGTGGGGACGATCTTAACGAGTGGGTTTGAACGATATCAGCGGAGTAAAGCATAATGGAGAAGGTACTTTTGCTTTTACTAAGTGTGGTTGTTTTAACGAGTTGTTCTAATCAAGATTCTAGAAATGAGGAGATAATAACGAAACAATTAGAAGAAGTAAACAGTGAAATTGAGAGATTGAATAAAGAGCTACTAAGCTTTGAAAATCAATTAGCGGAAAAAACAAAAAAGATGGTGGAATTAGAAGAGTTGGTTGAGTCTTTTAAAAATCATGACAGAGAAAGCATCAATCAGCTTAGTACTTTGTTAGCTATGAATGAAAAATTAATTAAACATTTACCTGATATTACAAGAAAGCAAGGTTTTATATTAGAAGTGAATGAACGTGAAATGATTGTAGATTATGCTAACTGGGAACAGAAAGCAGAAGAACCAAATGGAGGTCATATTGTCGATCAAGAAGGAGATCATGAAAAAGTCATCCTTCACTCAAATGTGGAAGTATACATTTTAACTGGTGCTTCAATCGGTTATACACCCTTTGCTGAGTTTGATCCAACAGATCATGAAGGATTATATGATCTGTACTTCGTTAACAATAAAGTTGTCCTTATTGCCGAAAAATATATCACTTAATACTAGGAGTTGCAGCTGCAACTCTTTTATTTTTACGAAAAAATGACAACAAAATACAGAGCTATTGTTATAAATTGTAGAATATAACAATAATGTGCCCTAATGGGAGCGGTTTTAGGTGGGGAGGATTTCATGAAAATTTTATTGAAGTGGCTTGTTTACATTGTCCCTTGGAAATATTATATAAGCACTTGAAACAATTAAAGAAGTCGAGATAGCTTTAAGTATGAGAAAAACTAGTAATCGTTAGACTCAGCAGTAGCTGCTTATGAACAAATACATTCTAACAATCCGTTGTCGGGGTATAAAAAGCTGATTGACGAAGAGTTAATTACCAATGAATATATTGAAAAAGACTTACTCAAACAATTGACTGCTAAATACCCAAATGAGTTTTAGTCTATTTAAGACGGAGGTTATGAGATGGAATTGCTTATCATGTTTTTCATTGGTGCGTTTGTTTTATTTATCATTATTGAAAATGCAGTGAGGTTCGGGATTAACAACTCAGTTATTGGTAACGGTATAGTGAGAGGGAAATGAAAGAACCTATAATTAATTCTGACACCAATCAAGATTGAGAGAGTACCCCGTACAAAATCTGCCAATTATCGAAACCAATGACATATGGTAAACGT
>JBFIXW010000150.1:0-4888 GCA_041605715.1 Paenisporosarcina sp. | reverse complement strand
TTATTCGGAATTTTACATAAAAGTCTCCATCAATTGTAGCAAAACAGGTCCTAATAAAATGATGAAGATACATGGGAAGATAAAAATAACGAGAGGAAACAGCATCTTGATCGGTGCTTTCATTGCTTTTTCTTCTGCTCGTTGTTTGCGTCGAATTCGCACTTCTTCTGACTGGATTCTTAGAATTTGTACCATCCCAATTCCTAATTGTTCTGCTTGAATGATATTCCCAATTAACATCTGAATATCATCCACTTGTAAACGTTCACGAACGCCAGCGAGCGATTCTCTTCGCGTCTTGCCAAGACGTAATTCCTCAAGACAACGCTGGAATTCATCTGCTAAAACTCCATGTTTTTTAGAAACTACTTTACTCAACGCTTGGTCAAAACCTAAACCGGCTTCCATACTAACTGCGAGTAAGTCGATGAAATCAGAAAGTTCTATTACCGCTTTATGATTGCGTGACTTGATTTTCATTTTCAAAAATGCGTGGGGTAAATACATACTTAATGCGATTGTAGCTAAAAGCATAAATAGGAGCTTGCCGATCGAAACGTTTGCAATAACAAGGACAATGAATATAAAAATCGGCAAGACGATTAACAATCCAAGTTGCACTATTCGAAACTCAAACGGCGTCATATTGTAAGGCGTACCCGCTTGTAGCAATTTTCGTTCGATTTTTTCCGCTTTGCCCCGCTTATTCGTACGATTAAAACTTCTTTTAAATTGTTTAATGCGTGTATCAAATAAACGCTGAAATAACGATTCCTTCGTATTCACGCTAGTGGTTATTACTTTCTCTTGTCGTTCTTCACCAATAACCAGTGCAATACGTTGTTTCCTCGAAAGAATGGCCTCATTTCGTGCCAATACTAAGCCCAATAAGACAAGTGAAATGGTGATGAGTGCAAATAATTCAATCATCCGCTACACCTCGATTGTTGTGATTTTCATAATAAAGAAAAAGCCAATCATCATTGAGACGGCCCCAACAGCTAATAACATAAGACCAATGGGATTGGTAAATAGGACGAGCATATAGGGTGGGTTAACAATGAACAACATACCTGCTAATCCAAGAGGAAGTAGAGCAATGACCATTCCTGACATTTTCCCTTGAGCAGTTAATGTTTTAATTTGTCCTTGAATTTTAATGCGTTCACGAATGGTGTGAACGATTTTTTCTAAAACGACAGCTAAATTACCACCCACTTGACGCTGAATGAGAATGGCTTGAATCATCAAGTCTAAATCATTACTTGGCATTCTCTCTTTCATTCGATTCAATGATTCTTCAACTGTAGCTCCGTATTGCATTTCTTGCAGGACAATCGCTAATTCCTCTTTAACTGGGGAGGGTGACTCTTCCATTACGTTTCGTAAGGCTTGAAAGAAACTAAAACCTGCTCGTAATGCGTTGACCACAGTTGAAATCATTTCAGGTAAATAATTATTGAATTGCTGCAGGCGTTTCTTTTGTTTTGATCGAACAATCACCTTAGGAATAACAAATCCGAAAATGGCACCAAACACGAACAACAGGATTGCGGGCTTAAATAAGTAAAATAACAGTGCGAAAAAAACGACTGAAATCCATTGGAACATAACGTATTCTTCCGATTTTAATGGAATCCCAGCACGTTGTAACATGATTTCAATTGATTTATTTTTATCCTTTGCTTTTAACCGTTTTCGGACTTTCTCTTTAGCGGTAGTTAAATCGACAATACGTCGCATTTCTTTTTCGGATTTTGGCTCATTATTTTCACTATGAATGAAGTGCTGTAATCGTTTGTTCATTTGCTGTTTTTGATAAAAAACTTTGACTAATAAAGCTAAAAAAAACAAAGTAGAGGTGACCAATAATAGAATATATCCGATTAGCGTCATAACGTCATCTCATCTTTTTCAATGAAAACATGAGGCGGAATATGGATTCCAGACGTCTCAAGTTTTTCATAAAACTTCGGTCGAACACCTGTCGGGATTAATTTTCCTCGAATTTTACCAGATGCATCGACGCCAGCTTGTTCATATACAAAAATATCTTGCAACACAATAATATCGCCTTCGAGCCCCTGGACTTCCGTGATTTTGACAATCCGGCGAGTTCCGTCTTTTAAACGAGATTGCTGGACGATTACATCGAGTGCCCCTGAAATTTGATCACGAATAGCTTTTACAGGTAAATCGATTCCTGCTAGTAAAACCATTGTTTCTAACCTAGAGATCATGTCCCGCGGACTATTCGAGTGACCAGTCGCAAGTGAACCATCATGACCTGTGTTCATTGCCTGCAACATATCTAATGCTTCTGCGCCACGAACCTCACCAATTACAATACGATCTGGACGCATACGAAGTGAGTTCTTTACAAGATCACGAATCGAAATTTGTCCATTGCCTTCAATATTGGCTGGACGTGACTCCAATGTCACCACGTGGTCTTGTGTAAGTTGTAATTCTGCAGCATCCTCAATTGTCACAATTCGCTCATCTGCAGGAATGAAACTAGATAATACATTCAGCGTAGTCGTTTTCCCTGATCCAGTACCACCACTTACAAATATATTGAGACGTGCTTTAACACACGCTTCGATAAATAAAGCCATTTCTTCCGTAACCGTTCCAAACGATATTAAATCCTTAATGGTATAAGGATCCTTAGAGAATTTACGGATAGTGATCGTCGGTCCATTTAATGCTAATGGAGGAATAATTGCATTTACACGGGAACCATCTGGCAATCGAGCATCAACCATTGGGCTACTTTCATCAATACGTCGACCAATCGGGGCAACAATTCGCTCAATTACATTCAAAACATGTTCATTATCTCGGAATTCGATATCGGTTAATTCAAGACGTCCATTACGTTCACAATAGACACGGTCAGGTCCATTAACCATCACTTCAGATACCGATTCATCTAGAAGGAGGGGGTTAATAGGACCAAATCCTGTTAATTCATTAACTAAATCAGCCGTTACTTTTTTACGGTCAATCGATTTTCGATAAGACTCTTCTTCTTTTAAGACTTCTTGAACTAATCGATCAATTTGCTGATCTAAATCATCATGTTCCACTTTCAAATCAATCGTGGCTAAAATTTCTTTTTGTATAAGCTTTTTAAACTCTTGTTCTTTTTCTTGATGAACAGCTGTGGGTTTAACCATTTTCACTTCAGACGTAACAGGCATAGGAGGAGGGGGAGAGACGACATTCACTTGTTCTTCTACAGGTGTTACTTGCTCAACTTTTTCTGCAACTTCAATTGCTTCGGTAGGTTGCTGTTTTTGTTGCAAACGATTCAGTAAACTCAAGTTCATCTCCTCCTTATTTTTTTTTCCCAAACCACAGTTTTTTTGTTCGTTCTTTTCGACTGTCCGTTTCATCATCAGCAGGATTGTTTTTAACAATACAATCCGCCAAGCGTCCTAAGTCTTTCGCTAAATCAGTTCCACTTCGACGACTAACAACGGGAATACCAATATTTAATGATTGGCTAGCTAATTTGAAATTATTTGAAACAAACTCTGCATCAGGCAATTGAAGCATAGCTGGAATTTCTTCTGGTTTAATTAAACCTTCCATATCATACCGATTAATGACTAACTTTATCTTAGAGGTATAGCCAAGTTGCTCAAATGTTTCTAGCAACTGCTTGGTATTTTTTAATGCTGTCATATCAGGAGTGGTAACGACGAGAATATCATTCGCAATATCGAGTAGGTCGAGTGTGGTTTCATGAAATGCATAGCCACAGTCAATAACCGTATAGTCGTAATGGTCTTTTAACATATGTACCGCTTTTTTCATCACATCATTCGTTACTAATTCCGCATGTTCAGGACGTTCTGGAGCTGCTAATACTTGAATGCCAGATTCATGATTTGTTAAATAGTTGGAAATCAAAGAATGGTCAATTCTAGCGATGTCTTCAGCCACATCTTTCATCGTGACAGATGTTTTTAAATCAAGAGCGATCGCAATATCGCCAAATTGTAGCTTTCCATCAACTAAAGTGATGGATAAATATTTTTTTTGAAGTGCAATCGCTAGGTTCGTAGCTAAAAATGTTTGACCGACGCCACCTTTAGCGCTACATAGGGCAACAACTTTTCCTGTTTTCATTTGTCCTGAGTCCAAGGTGGCACCTCCTTAATTGTTCGTCGTCACTTCACGACGGTGTAGAGTTAAATGTAATGTTCCACTTTCATGTGCTTGCACCAAATTCACAGTGTCTTTAGGATCTATTTCAATAGTGACAGATGAATATTCTACCAGCTCATCATTTTCGTCACGCACCGTCATTTTTTGGCCAATTGCTAAAACGCGTACTTTACCATAAAGCAATGAGGTTTTAACTACTGGATTTGATGTAGGGTCTATTATTTCAGTAAATAGAATATCTACAAAATCCTCTGCTTCAATGAGATTTGATACCGATTGAACAAGATTAGCCCGAATGGAAATGGCTTGTTTACCATCTGTGATTTTCTTCGAAAGAACATCATTGATTTGTTGGACGGATTGAACACGTGCTGGAAGTAGGACTTCATCACTTTCGATACGTGTTGTTGCCAATTTACCAATAACCTCCTCAACCGTTTGTAAGCTAGAACCATGGACAGAGGATTTTGGTTTAGTTGTTTCCGTAACCATTTCTTTCGTGATGACCGTGTTCTCCTCAATCATTTGAGTAGAAACAATCACTTTTTGAGTTTCTTCTGGTCGCTCACTTTCTTTATTTTTAGAAGAAAGAGTGAATGCGAATACCAGTGTGGTGATAAGGCCCATGACGATGGCTAATAAAAATAATGTGCGTGAACGCATGTGAACACCTACTCTACTAATCGAATTGTGTATGCACCTTTGTCTG
>JBFIXW010000149.1:0-4943 GCA_041605715.1 Paenisporosarcina sp. | reverse complement strand
TCTAGAATGTCCCTCTAAACTCTTGAATACACCGCTCGAAATAGAGAATACATCCACACCACAACTTCACATGGGAATCAATTTCTACTCAAAATTCTTCTTCCAACGTAACGTTAATTTCATCGCCATGGTAATTTTGATGAGACACAATTAATGTATCTAAATGCTCTAAATGTTCCTCATAATCTAGTATCGAAGATAGAACATGTAGTAAATGATACGACGAGAAGTTTTCCTCGCTGCTAGAATTGGCAATTTCTCTTACGAAAATTTCCATGACTTCATGTCGTGGCAATATAGTCTCTCTGCCATGTCCAGTCGAATGATCCGGTTTCAGTTTACCCGTATATTTCAAATGGAGTTGTTCATGGTAGGTTAATAGAAAATCTAATCGCTCTTGAATCATCATTCTAAACTGCTCAGGTAAATGTGTTAATTCATTTTCATGCAAATGCAATCTTTTTAAAAGGTCATAACTTTTATTGGAAACGGCAATCATTTGTCTGTACACAACAAGTTTTCGAGCTTTCGCACGTTTTTCGCGGCGGAAATAGCTCCTTTCTTCTTGATAGAACAAATAAAATTGATCCACTTTTATGAGTCGCTCACGTAGCTTTTCAAGTATTTGCTTCGTTGAGGTATGTTCAGATGCTTGTCTGACAGCTAAACGCGTCCAACGTATCAATTCTTCCTGAGTAACATGGATAGAATTGAACAACTTGGTTTCATATTTTGGTGGCATGAATAATAAATTCACAACAAACGCAGCTAGTACACCGACAACGATTGTCGCAAATCGAATGAGTGCAAATGTTAAGAAATCACCCGTTTGCACCTCCATAATCGCAATTATGGTAACAAGTGCTAGCGAGATCGATTTTTCTAGTTTAAGTTTCAGCATAATTGCTATGGTAATGACACAAGCCAATCCTACAGCAACATATTGATGGCCAAAAATAAGAGCGAAAATGACTGCTACACCTGCTCCAATTAAATTCGATTGAATTTGTTCAATAATCGTTAAGTAGGAACGATATATGGACGGTTGAATCGCAAATATGGCTGCGATTCCAGCAAATATAGGAGCGGGTAAATTCAACAAATCTGCTAAAAACAAAGCAAACACAATAGCCACACCAGTTTTAACAATTCGTGCGCCTAATTTCATATGGGTTTTATTTCCTTTCGTAATTCAACTTTTCGCTACTTTACAACTCCGTGGTCAGAAGGTCAATTATTATTTAGATAGCTGTGAGAAAGCTTTATCTACTGCTTCTAGAGATACACGAATATCTTCTTCTGTGTGAGCTGTTGTTATAAACCACGCCTCATATTTTGATGGAGCTAAATTGATTCCTTGTTCAAGCATTAACTTAAAGAAGCGACCGAAAATTTCTCCATCTGTAGCTTCCGCTTGGTCATAGTTTTCTACCTTCACATCAGTGAAGTATATGGTTAAAGCACCTTTTAAACGATTAATGGTAATTGTAATGTTGTGTTTTGTTGCTGCTAATAAAATTCCTTCTTCTAAAATTGCACCCAAACGATCCATTTCCTCATAAACGCCTTCTTCTTTTAACACTTCTAAGCAAGCGATTCCAGCTAATATAGACGCAGGATTACCTGCCATTGTTCCCGCTTGATAAGCAGGACCTAATGGAGCGACCTGTTCCATAATTTCTTTTTTTCCACCATATGCGCCAATAGGTAAGCCACCACCAATGATTTTTCCTAATGCAGTCAAATCAGGAGTTAGTCCTAGCAAATCTTGAGCACCGCCGTAATGGAAACGGAACGCTGTAATCACTTCATCGTAAACGATTAATGCGCCTTTTTCTTTAGCTATGTCATGGACAAGTGGAAGGAAGCCTTCTAATGGTTCAACAATCCCGAAGTTACCTACAATTGGTTCAACTAGAATACAGGCAATTTCTTTTCCCCATTTGTCCATGGCTTCTTTAAAAGCTTCTGGATTATTGAAGGGGATGGTGATAACTTCTTTGGCAATGGATTGAGGGACGCCAGCTGAATCTGGTGTACCTAATGTTGCTGGTCCTGAACCGGCAGCGACTAAAACTAAATCAGAATGCCCGTGGTAACAACCAGCAAATTTCATGATTTTTGTACGACCTGTATATGCTCGAGAAACACGAATCGTGGTCATAACCGCTTCGGTACCAGAGTTAACAAAGCGAACTTTGTCCATGCCTGGAATCGCTTCTTTTAACATTTTTGCAAAAGTTAACTCGTGCGGTGTAGGTGTTCCAAACAAAACCCCATTTTCCGCAGCTTTCGTAATAGCTTTTGTAATATGTGGATGTGCGTGACCCGTAATAATTGGTCCATAAGCAGCTAAATAATCGATGTATTTATTGCCATCCACGTCCCAAAAATATGCGCCTTGCGCTCTTTCCATTACCGTTGGAGCACCGCCACCAACCGCTTTATATGATCGAGATGGACTGTTAACGCCACCGACTATATGTTGTAATGCTTCTTCATGTAATCGTTCTGATTGTGATTTGTTCATGTAAATAAATCCTCCGTTCTATTCTTTCATTCCTTATTCTAGACAAAAAAGCATCTAAACGCCAAAGAAATTGAAAGTCAGTGCATTCTTAGGTACGATAAGACAAATAGAAGTGTGGAGGGATTACCATGACATCACTCGTTGGTTTACATGCACCTGAATTTACATTAAAAAATGAAAGTGGCATAGATGTTTCTCTAAGTGATTTTGCCGGAAAGAAATACATAATTTTATACTTTTACCCGAAAGATGCGACTCCTGGATGCACGACAGAAGCTTGCGATTTCAGAGATGCCTACGAGTCATTTGAAAATTTAAACGCGGTTATTCTTGGAGTGAGTCCAGATGGTGAGAAGGCGCATACGAAATTCATTGAGAAACACGGTTTACCATTTTCGTTGCTAATTGACGATCAGCATCAGGTTTCTGAAGCCTATGGCGTATGGGTACTCAAAAAAATGTACGGCAAAGAGTACATGGGTGTTGAGCGGACGACGTTTTTAATCGATCCAACAGGTACCGTAATTAAAGAGTGGAGAAAAGTGAAAGTGAAAGGCCATGTAGAAGAAGCGTTACAAACATTACGCGGCATTGTTGAGGTTAAATGATGAATGTATTATTTACATTTCCAGTAAAGGATTATTTAATAGAAAATTTACATCATGAATTTTCAAATGTGAACTTCTTATATTCGAATATAAAAGATGAAAAAGCATTGAAAGATGCAGAAATTATTGTGACGTACGGGGAAGACATTACTACTGAAACCTTGAACAATGCAAGCTCTCTAAAGTGGTTGATGGTCGCATCAGCTGGTTTAGAAAAAATGCCTTTAAAAGAAATAGGGGCGCGAGGGATTTTCCTCACGAATGTGAAAGGCATACATAAAACACCGATGGCTGAATCCGTTATGGCTCATATTTTAGCATTGAAACGATCATTACCTTGGATTTATCAACAGAATTCATGGAGCCGCAAGTCAGGTTCTACGGAACTTCGAGGTTCTACTGCAATTATTATTGGACCAGGTGCCATTGGAGGAGAAATTGGACGATTACTTCAAGCCTTCGGAGTTACCACAATTGGTTGCAACCGTTCTGGTAAAGCATCATCACATATGAATGAAATGATTTCTTTTGAAAATCTCAGTGAGAAGTTACCATTGGCAGATCTGGTGATATCAGTGCTGCCGAGTACGAATGAAACAAAAGGTTTGCTAAACTACGAGCATTTTGTTCAAATGAAGGACACGGCTATTTTTATGAATTTCGGCCGTGGTGATGTAATAAGAGAAGAAGAACTGATCCAAGCAATGTCTGAACAACAAATTGAATATGCAGTACTCGATGTGTTTGAAACAGAACCATTAGTAGACGTTCATCCGTTTTGGACGATGGAAAATGTAATCGTTTCGCCGCATGTATCGAGTCACTCTTCAGAGTATGTACCAAGAGCTTTAGAGATTTTCAAACACAATCTTTCTGAATGGATAAAGAAAACGACTAATTTTCAAAATGTGATTGATACAGAAAAGGGGTATTAAGATGAAAATCTATACGAAAACTGGAGACAAAGGGACAACTTCATTGATTTATGGAGCAAGAGTATCGAAGACGAGTCCTCTAGTAGAAGCTTATGGGACGTGCGATGAAGCGAATTCAATGATAGGGTTAGCACTTAGTTATGTTCAAAATGAATTTTTTGATGAGAAAGAAGATTTTCAAAAAGCCTTTCATCAAATTCAAACGACGTTATTCCATGTTGGAGCGGAACTGGCGACTCCTAAAGGGAAAGAAGTAAAATGGAATCTTGATACTTCTGAAATTGAAAAGTTAGAGGGCTGGATCGATGAGTGGGATACAGCTCTGCCACCCCTAACAAATTTTATTTTACCTGGTGGCCATCCTGCGGGAGCAGCATTGCATGTTGCTCGAACGACGGTAAGGCGTGCGGAGCGTTCGGCGGTCGAAATAGGAGAAGATGTATCTCCTAGTGTATTAGCTTATTTGAATCGTTTATCTGATTTCTTGTTTGTTGCAGCTCGATTTATTAATCTTCGTCTTGGTCAAAAAGAAAAAGGACTTCATGAAGAACTATAACCTATTGGAATGTGTATTTAATTGACATCTTGATAGCCTGTTCCTTATACTAATTATAACGATTATAAAATAAGAATCCTTATGAATTGAGGTGCATGGCGATGACTGAAGTGCATTTACGCGACGCGTTGGATACTTTGAAGTCTACAGGAGTTCGAATTACACCACAGCGTCATGCGATATTAGAATTTCTCATTCAATCCATGATTCATCCAACAGCAGACGATATATATAAAGCATTAGAAAATAAATTTCCTAATATGAGTGTAGCAACTGTATATAACAATTTACGTGTATTCCGTGAAGCGGGTCTT
>JBFIXW010000148.1:0-5001 GCA_041605715.1 Paenisporosarcina sp. | reverse complement strand
TCATTCTAATGTGAACACCCTTTCTACTATACTCATATTTTATCAAGGTTACATCTGTTATAACAGGTCATATTGTCATAAATTATAGAAATATGTTTGAATATGAAGATTATTTTTTTATCACTAGAGATAACAATTTGTTTTACAAGTTTTTTTTACTTGAAGAGGAGTAAAACATGTTGATTTCCTTTACGTCGGACGCTTTCCGGGTGGCACGAGCTTTAGCCGCTTCCCTCGCGATGCTCAGTCTAGGGTCTAAAGCACGTGCTGTTTACCCTGTAGTCGCCGACTTCATTCCAATCAACTGTAAACTCATTAACTATTATTCTGTGCACATTGCATATAAAAGAGATAAACATGCGAAATAATAATGTCTAACAGTATCATATGGTTTTGGCTAAATAAAACGATGGGAAGTCTTCAAAAAGTATAGTTAAATTTAATCGTATTAAGATTTGGCTAGTCTGTCAAAGCTATCATGAATGTTACTTCAAGGACGTTATAATAAAAAAAATCTCAATTAAGTACTTATAAATAACAATCTGTTTTACATCTTATATTAGAATTTCTATTTACTTCTCTAACCATACCAATGGAAACTTTAAATTTGAAAGTGGTTGGTTATTTCTGAAGACTCCTGCGGAAAAACGAAATACGCTAGTCCCCACAAGCTCACCTGTAAAGGACAGTGAGCTGATGAGGCTAGCGTTTCGTCCGCGGAAAGCGAAAGAATAGCCAACCATACTATATGTCATCAATCTTAGAATTTGCCGGGAATAGCAGACCCTGAAGTATTCAGGCAATAAAAAAAGCCACCCTATAAAAGGATGACTTTAATTACCTATTATACTCTTGATGCAGAAGTTAGTTTTAAAGATTCATACTCACGTTCTGAACAGAATACAAAATGTCCAGGCGTTACTTCACGCATTGCAATTTCTTCTCCGTCAGCATAGTTATGCGACGTTGGATCATACGATTTACGTACGCGTGTACGCTCATAGTTTGGATCTGGAAGTGGAATTGCTGATAATAACGATTGTGTATAAGGATGTAACGGATTGTTGTAAAGCTCTTCAGCTGGTGCAAGCTCTACTAGTTTACCAAAGTACATAACGCCAATACGGTCTGAAATGTATTTAACCATCGATAAATCATGGGCAATAAACAAATACGTTAACCCTTTTTCTTCTTGTAATTCTTTAAGTAAGTTAACTACTTGAGCTTGGATTGACACGTCAAGTGCAGAGATCGGCTCATCCGCAATGATGAATTCTGGATCTACTGCTAATGCACGAGCAATACCAAGACGTTGACGTTGTCCACCAGAGAATTCATGTGGATAACGATTAGCGTGCTCTTTATTTAAACCTACTGTTTCTAGTAATTCATGAACACGATCTTTACGTTCTTTAGCAGATTTCGTGATACCGTGAATATCTAAACCTTCAGCAATAATGTCCATTACTTTCATACGTGGGTTTAATGACGCGTATGGATCTTGGAAAATCATTTGCATTTTACGGTTAAAAATTTTCAAATCACTTTTATTTTTTTTACCATGCACGTTAACGCCGTCGAATAATACTTCACCGTCAGTTGCATTGTAAAGACGAATAATAGAACGTCCAGTTGTAGATTTACCACAACCTGACTCCCCAACTAACCCAAGCGTTTCACCGCGGTAAATATCAAAACTAATATCGTCCACCGCACGCACTTCGTTTGGTTTGCCTTGATTGAAATATTGTTTTAAATTTTTAATTTCAAGCAATTTTTCAGCCATCAGTGCGCACCTCCTTCATAATAGCGACTACCAGGGAACTTTTTCATACGTTCAATAATAGCTGCTGGTGGTTCAACTTGTGGTGCATCTGGGTGTAATAACCAAGTAGATGCGAAGTGAGTATCGCTAACTTGGAATACAGGTGGTGCTTGTTCGATATCAATTGCTAGTGCATATTCACTTCGAATAGCAAATGCATCCCCTTTAGGAGGATCTAACAAGTCCGGTGGTGTACCTGGAATTGCATATAGTTTAGCATCCTCTGTATCTAGTGATGGCATTGAACTTAATAATCCCCAAGTATAAGGATGTTGTGGGTTATAGAAAATTTCGTCTACTGTACCCATCTCAACAATTCGTCCACCATACATAACTGCTACGCGGTCTGCTACATTTGCTACTACACCTAAATCATGTGTAATGAAGATAATTGATGTATCAATTTTCTTCTGTAAGTCTTTCATTAATTCCAAAATTTGAGCTTGGATAGTTACATCAAGTGCAGTTGTAGGCTCATCCGCAATTAAAATTTGTGGATTACATGCAAGTGCAATTGCAATAACAATACGTTGTCGCTGACCACCAGAGAATTGGTGAGGGTATTGCTTAATGCGCAATTCTGGTTTAGGCATCCCAACCATACGAAGTAGGTCAATCGCAATTTTACGAGCTTCTGTTTTACCAACACCTTGGTGTTTTAACAATGGCTCAGTAATTTGTCTACCAATAGTCATTGTTGGGTTTAAAGACGTCATAGGATCTTGGAAAATCATTGAGATGTCTTTCCCACGAATTTTTTGCATTTGTTTATCTGTAAGTTTAGTTAAATCTTTTCCATTAAATAAAATCTCGCCACTTTTAAATTCTGAACTAGATTCTGGCAATAGACGCATAATTGCTTTCGTAGTAACGGATTTACCTGAACCCGATTCTCCAACAATCGCTAACGTTTCCCCTTTTAGCAAATCGAAATTCACACCACGAATGGCTTTTACTTCACCTGCAAAAGTATGGAAGGAAAGCTGAAGGTCTTTTACTTCTAAGATTTTTTCCATAGTCGCTTCCCCCTATTAGTCTTTCATTTTCGGATCAAATGCATCACGTAATCCGTCACCCAGTAAGTTAAATGCAATCATTAAAACACTTAATATTAGTGCTGGGAAGAACAGGATATGTGGCTGGAATTCTAGCAATTGTATTCCATCATTGATTAATGTTCCAAGTGAAGCAGCTGGTGGTTGTAAACCTAAACCAATAAAGCTTAAGAATGCTTCGAAGAATATGGCACCTGGAATCGTAAACATGGTATTGATGATGATAATACCTAAAATATTAGGAAGTAAATGCTTTAATATAATTCGATTGTTACTAGCACCTAATGTACGAGATGCTAAAACGAATTCTTGGTTTTTAAACCTAAATACTTGACCACGAACAATTCGTGACATTCCTATCCAACCAGTTAAACTGATGGCGATAATGATCGCGGTAACACCTGGTTCCATTACCATAATCATTAAGATTACAACGATTAAGTTAGGAATACCGATTAAAATTTCCACGACACGTTGCATCATATCATCAACACGTCCGCCGTAATAAGCAGATATGCCTCCGTATGCAACACCGATTACCATGTCAATTAATGCTGCCATAAACGCGATGAATAAAGAAATTTGAGTACCAGACCATACACGAGAGAACATGTCTCGGCCTAAACCGTCTGTACCAATCCAATAATAGACTTCAGGATCAACTTTCTTTAATTCATATAAATCTACTTCTTCCCCAGCAAGTAACCCATGACCATCTAAAATCCCTAGATTTTCAAAACCAGGTACCTTTGGAGGTAGATTTGCATGTGTAATTGTTTGTACTTCCCCATCATGTGGACTCATAATTGGTCCAATAAATGCCATTAAAATGATGAATACTAAAAGCACCATACTTATTATTGCAGCTTTATTTTTACGAATACGCAACCAAGCATCTTGCCAGAAACTTAAACTAGGTTTTGAAATTCTTTCAGCTTGGCTCTTATCTATCGTAACTCTATCAAAAGAGCCTTTAGGTAGCTTATCAAGATTTTGTGTCATTAACTATCTCCTCCTGATAAACGAATACGTGGATCAATAATTCCGTAAAGAATATCTACCAATAAGATAATACTGATAAGGAATACAGAGAAGAACAAAGTAGTTCCCATTATGATTGAAAAGTCATTTACCATAATTGAACGTACGAATTGTTCACCGATTCCTGGAATCGCAAAGATTTTTTCGATTACAAGTGAACCAGTCAGTAATCCAGCTGCTAGAGGCCCCATTACAGTAACTAGTGGGATCATCGCATTACGGAATGCATGCTTGAATGCTACTTCATAGCCATTGGCTCCTTTAGACTTTGCTAACGTAATATAATCTGAGCTCAATACTTCAATCATTTCTGTACGAATGAAACGAGCTGATATTGCTAATGGACCCATCGCTAATGCTAATGATGGTAGAACACTTGATTTAAAGCCATCATTCCATAAAGCAACCGGGAAAAAGTCGAATCGTACTGCTAACCAATACTGTAACATTGCAGCAAATACAAATGAAGGAATGGAAATTCCTAAGATAGACACAATTGTACTTCCATAATCCCAGAAACTGTTCTGTTTAAGTGCGGCGATCATGCCCAAAATAATTCCGATAGTTACACCGAAGAACATGGCTTGTGCACCCAATTGCATAGATGGTCCTAAACGTTTAATAATTAGATCAGTTACATTCGCACCTTTAAAGGCAAACGAATTCCCCAAATCACCTTGCACTAGATTAAGCATATAAATTCCATATTGAACAGGAACGGGTTTGTCTAAACCATATTTCGCCTCAACGATTGCTAATTGCGCAGGGGATAGTTTTTCAGCGGAGCTAATAGGGGATCCTGGTAGCGTTTTCATTAAGAAAAATGTAGCTGTCGCAATCAGGAAAAGAGTAATAAACATGTAAAACACTCGTTTAATAATATACTTTGTCATCGTCGCACCTCCTAAAAATAAAAACATTTTACATATACTATAAATATATTATCTATATAAACAGATTAAACTAGTTATTGGCAACATTAATTTTTGAAAACAGGAAATTTTTCGTGAATTCATACTCATTTAAAAAGAGAGTATATGGGCCCTATAGGAATCCATATACTCTCTAACTATGAGATTT
>JBFIXW010000147.1:0-5053 GCA_041605715.1 Paenisporosarcina sp. | reverse complement strand
CCTAATTCGCTTACATAACGCTCTTTACGAGCATCTGGTAGTTCAGGAATTTCTGCACGGATACGGTCCATCCATTCTTGGTCGATCACAAGATCCACTAAGTCCGGCTCTGGGAAGTATCGATAGTCGTCAGATCCTTCTTTGACACGCATTAACAATGTTTTTCCTGTTGACTCATCAAAACGACGCGTTTCTTGTAGAATTTCTCCACCTGAAAGAAGAACTTCCGCTTGGCGAACTTGCTCGTGCTCTAAACCACGACGAACGTAGTTGAAAGAGTTTAAGTTTTTCAGCTCTGCTTTTGTCCCGAATTGTTCTTGACCATATGGACGTAAAGAAATATTGGCATCACAACGAAGTGATCCTTCTTCCATCTTACAGTCAGATACACCTGTGTACTGGATAATTGATTTTACTTTTTCCAGGTAAGCATATGCTTCTGCAGGCGTGCGAATATCTGGCTCTGAAACGATTTCGATTAGCGGCGTTCCTTGTCGGTTGTAATCGACAAGTGAGTAGCCTTTGTCCGTATGAGATAGTTTACCTGCATCTTCTTCTAAGTGAAGACGTGTAATTCCGATGCGTTTTTTGTATCCATCTACTTCAATTTCAACCCAACCATGTTCACCGATTGGCTTGTCATATTGTGAAATTTGGTACGCTTTCGGATTATCCGGATAGAAATAGTTTTTGCGATCGAATTTCGTATGCGTTGAAATTTCACAGTTAAGTGCCATTGCTGCTTTCATTCCGAATTCGATTGCGCGTTTATTTACAACAGGTAAAACACCTGGGTATCCAAGGTCAATTACATGTGTATTTGTATTTGGTTCTGCACCAAAATGTGCAGGAGAAGGTGAGAACATTTTTGAATCTGTTTTTAGTTCAACGTGGATTTCTAATCCAATAACTGTTTCAAAGTTCATTATTTTGCTCCCTCCCAAATTTGAGGAGTTTGTTTGTGGAAGCTTGTTGCTTGCTCGTAAGCATGTGCAACACGGTAAATAGTCGCTTCGTCAAAGTGTTTCCCAATAATCTGCAAGCCTAGTGGCATACCGTCAGCAAATCCACACGGAATCGAAATTCCTGGAACGCCCGCTAAGTTAACAGGAATCGTTAAAATATCATTTGCATACATCGTTAATGGATCATCATTCTTCTCGCCAACTTTGAATGCTGGAGTTGGGGTAGTTGGTCCAATAATAACGTCATACTTTTCAAATACTTGATCGAAATCATTTTTGATCAATGTACGAACTTGTTGTGCTTTTTTATAGTACGCATCATAAGAACCTGCACTCAATGAGTATGTTCCAAGCATGATACGACGTTTTACTTCGTCACCAAATCCTTGTGAGCGCGTCTCTTTGTAAAGATCCATAAGGGATTCTACATTGTCAGCACGGAAACCATAACGAATTCCATCAAAACGAGCTAAGTTTGATGATGCTTCAGATGATGATAGTAAGTAGTAAGTTGCTAAACCATATTTTGAATGTGGCAATGAAACTTCTTCCCATGTTGCGCCTAAAGATTCAAGTACCTTCAAAGCATCCAAAACGGATTGTTTCGCTGCTTCTCCAACACCTTCTCCTAAATATTCAGATGGCACAGCAATACGAAGTCCTTTAATATCACCTGTTAGTGATTTAACAAAACTAGGCACATCAACATTTGCCGACGTCGTATCACTTGCATCTACACCTGAAATCGCTTCAAGTAAGAACGCATTGTCTTCTACTGTGCGTGTAATCGGACCGATTTGGTCTAATGAAGATGCAAAAGCGATAAGGCCATAGCGTGAAACGCGACCGTATGTTGGTTTCATTCCAACGACACCACAAAATGCTGCTGGTTGGCGAATTGATCCACCAGTATCTGAACCTAGTGAAAATGGTACTTCACCTGCAGCTACTGATGCAGCGGAACCACCTGACGACCCTCCAGGTACACGATCTAAGTCCCAAGGATTACGAGTGATTTTATACGCAGAGTTTTCATTTGAAGAGCCCATTGCGAATTCATCCATATTCAATTTACCAACTGTTACGAGTCCAGCTGCACGTAGTTTGTGCACGACTGTTGCGTCATAAATAGGGTTAAATCCTTGGAGGATTTTTGATGCACTTGTTGTTTCTAATCCTTCTGTCACGATGTTATCTTTCACACCGATTGGCATACCAAATAATGGCCCACGTTGTTCAAATGGCACTTGGTCCATTTCGCTTGATTGAGCTGTTGCTTTTTCTTTATTTAAAGCCAAAAAGGCATTTACATCTGCGTCTACTGCTTCGATTCGTTTAAAAGATTCAGCTGTAAGATCAGCAATCGAAATTTCTTTTTTATGTAGTAGAGCTTGAAGTTCAGATGCTTTGTGGTTGAATAATGTCATTGGGTTCACTCCTTGCTCTGGTCTATTCTAGAATGGTTGGTACTTTAACTTGTCCCGCTTCTTGCTCGTGAACGTTTTTCATCATTTCTTCTCGGTCTAGACCAGGAATCGATTTGTCTTCGCGTAACACATTTACAAGTGGTAAAACGTGTGTAGTAGGTTCTACATCCGTTGTATCAAGCTCATTTAATTGCTCCGCAAAATTAGTAATCGCTGCAAGCTGACCCGCAAACTTTTCAGCCTCTTCCTCTGTAATGGCAAGACGCGCTAAATGCGCAACGTGCTTCACTTCTTCTTTTGAAATATTCGCCATTTTATACACCTCCAAATTCGACAATCATACCGACTATCATATCATTTTTCACCCTAAAAGAATAGAGACAGCTCAAGTGCTGTCTCATTTATTAAAACCATTCTTACAATACGGCTCGCTAGAAATACAGATGCGAAAGCCTATTTTCTGTTTGGAAGTTTCTCTTTTAGAGAACGTCTTCTACTAGCATCGCTATATTCAAGAAAAATCAATCATAAATATGCACGTACGGCTCTTTGTCGCCAGCTTTTTTAATCAAAAATGCTTCGGGTCCATTTATAGACGTCACACTCACTTCTACCTGAATCGAATCAGGGAAACGTTTAATGACAGAGCCGGCCATATATTGCGTGAAGCCGATAATTTCTGCTGAGCCATAAAACTGAATCGGGATATCAATCGTCACTTTTTTCACGAGATCATCTTGATAGAAACCTGTGGCAATTACACTTGTATAATTCGAAAAGTATTCATCAATGTCTTGCTTAAAGTTTTTAAAAGCATTATCCATTTCACGATATTTTTCTTCGGTAATCGGTTGCGGGAATAATATAAATTCCTCGTTTATAGGTTTCCATTCACCAATACTGCCTTTACCTTCAGATGCATTCCCAAATGCCATATAGGTTCCCGGCACTATTGAGTTACGACTCTCTTGTTTAAATAAACCAATCGTAATTGGTACATTCTCTAGCCCTTTCATAGTTCGCATTCTCGCAACAATTTCATTGGCCATTTTCTTGCCTTGTTCTAACAAAGCACTTTCTGGTATAGGTTCCTCGAATGTTGGACCGTATTGGATTTTTTGATAATAATAAATCGAGTTTAATGCCAGCCCAATCGAAACTCCGGCAAGTTTTACTTTGTTGTCATCTGTCTTAACTAAATAATTTTGTTCTAATATGTGCGCCAAGAACATCGGTGCTTGTGTAGCTCTTTGTTCAGGCGTCATGCCTTCAGTCACTGATGGGTTTAAGCCAAGCGGTTGTTTTTCAGATTTTCTTGATAACCAAGAACTGATTACTTCAGCATCTAGCATTTGACCTTCTTGGAAGAAATACTTATCGGGTGAATACGAGCGCTGAGAAATACGAGTCAACCCATTTTCTACTTCCTTGATATCATACTTTGAGTTGACATTTGAAACGATCATCCCTCGGCTGGCACTTTTTTCGTAAGGCAATAACGTACGGTAATACTGATCAGAAAGTTGAAGATTTGGAATGGTGGTTGTTTCAACTTCACTATCTATTTCTTGAATCACTTCTGTATCATTGGTCATGGATGGAACACATCCGACTATTAAAGATAAAGAAATCATGGCCGGAATCCAGCTGATTCGTTTGATCATAAGAAGGACTCCTTTACTGGTTTAGTTCTTCGATTAAGCGGTTTTCATCCCACACAGGAATATCTAAGCTATTTGCTTTATCGAGTTTAGATCCAGCATCTTCACCTGCGATGACGATGTCGGTTTTTTTACTGACACTCCCTGATACAATGCCGCCTACTTGTTCTATTTTCTCTTTTGCTTCCTGACGTGTCAATTGTTCTAATTTCCCGGTTAATACAACTGTTTTACCGGTTAATAGATGATCTAAATTAGAAGTATCCACTTTTTTTCCTGTATATGAAAGGTTAACTCCATATTCTTGTAGACGATTTAGGAGGTCTTGCACTTCTTCATTATCAAAATAACGAATAACAGAATCCGCCATTTTATCGCCAATTTCATGAATTGAAACGAGTTGTTCACTTGTTGCATTTGATAAAGTGAACATATCTCCAAACTCTTCGGATAAAATCTTAGCTGCCTTTTCACCGACATGACGAATCCCTAATCCAAATAACACACGTTCCATTGAATTTTGTTTAGAAGCTTCTATCGACTCGACTAAATTTGTAGCTGATTTTTCACCCATGCGATCGAGTTGAACAAGCTGTTCTTTCGTTAATGTAAATAAATCAGAAACGTCTTGAATAAGTCCTTCACGGAATAATTGCTCTACGACTTTTTCACCAAGACCATCTACGTTCATTGCATTGCGAGATACAAAATGAATCAAGCCTTCTGTAATTTGGGCAGGGCATTGTGGATTCACACATCTTAAAGCTACTTCCCCTTCAATTCGAACAAGCTCACTTTCGCAAACCGGACAATCCGTCGGCATTTCAAATGGGATGGTATCTTCCTTGCGTTCAGCGACTACTACAGAGACAACTTCAGGAATAATATCTCCAGCTTTTCGAATAATCACGGTATCGCCAATGCGAATATCTTTTTCACGAATTAGGTCTTCATTGTGTAAAGAAGCTCTTCCAACTGTCGTTCCCGCTACTTGAACTGG
>JBFIXW010000146.1:0-5104 GCA_041605715.1 Paenisporosarcina sp. | reverse complement strand
GAAGTCAGCAGTTAAACTATATCGTCCACACATTTCTTTCACCGTCCTCTATTAGCAATATATTCGTTGATTACTCCTGATTTTCCCTTTGTTCAGCAAAAAAAACCGTCCGCGATCACTCGAAAAGGACGGTTTTATAACATTCAATTATTGATTCATATACAACTCAAATAGATCTTTGAAATCTTTTTTAGCGTATTTCTTACAATTCTCATACAACCAGTTTTGTGAGAATCGAGCAATTTCTTCAAATGACTGAGCAGGAGTCACTTCATTGTTACTAATACGACCAATAGACTGAGAAGCATAATTCAAGCTTGTTTCAGCAAAAGCATAATTCTTTTCGTTTTCTTTCACTTCAATTGAAATTGCAAATAAGACTTTATAAAGATCTTTAATTTCCGTTAAAAACCGTTTATGAATATCTACCGATAACGGCGTACTGCCAATCGTGAATTTTATTTCCACGTCTAAATCTATCGTACCAGCCGTTTCTAGAGCTACATTTGTAATGGGATGTAATGCGTATTCATACCGCTTCAATGTTCTTTTTTTACTAACTGCATTTGCCCCGTCCACGTGAATGAGTGCTTTATTTGTAAAACAGTATTCATCTGCTTTTGTCTTAATCAAGAAGAAGATTTCTTCCCCTGATTCGTGCATAACAAAATCGTCTGCTTCCGTCTTATCAAAATCAGCTTTTGGTACCACAATTCCAATATCCGATAAACCTAATGCTTCTGCAGCTAATTTTTTAAACATATTTCTTCCTCCCTGTACGATAGATTTCAACTATTAATACGATCTTTAGCTCATGAAGTTTCATCTTTCGACGTCAAGTTCGACTGAAATTGAGGAATGAAACCTTCATGTCAAAACAAGTTTCAGTTTTCAGTTCTATCTCTACTCATAGAAGAAGCTATCTACCTCAATCAAATTCACATGTTTAGGAAATTACAACATTCTATTTCAATATCCCAGTAGTCCAAATGTGTGTTTCTACCTTAACGTCAAACTCTGCTATAGCTAAAAGTTCTCTAGTTAAGTCAGTTTGCCAATCTCCTTTATATCGCATACGAAAAGATTCAAAAAATCCAACGGGATCACTGGATAATTCCTGAGACATTTTTATGAACTCTCTAATTTCTCCTTCCATTTTTTTACTCACTTCTTTTTCAAGCTTCTCTATTTCTTTTATATCACTTAAATCTTTCTCCCCAACATATTCGCTCAATTTCCCTTTAAATGTAACCTCAATTTTGATTTTAGGAGCATTTATATTCCGATTGGAGGTGATCTTCGATTTAGATTTAATTGATTCAAACGTTAATTTTTCATTCGAGTTTTGGTCAAGTGTAACGGCTAAAATAGACAATCTTTTTTGCCCACGTAGAATTTGGATAATACTTCCTTCTTGTGGAGTGAAAACATGAATCATTTTCCCATCATTGAATACAGCAATTCCCTCAATATTTATTAAATTTTCTTTTAATTCAAGGTATGGAACAATGGCAGATATTAATGGGTTCGTTTGATCATTTATAAAGTCATGAACTGCGATGAAAGGAGTGAAGTACGTGTATTGTTTTGGCTGAAAAACATTATTGATATAGGAACTTAAATTTTGTTTGTCTTTATACTCAGTTGAGAGGACCTCTTCAGCAGAGTCTTTCACAATACCCAAATAAGTGTTTGACCTTACGTCCGTGTTTCTGTACAAATCTTGGACTAATCTTTTCATTTCCCCTTTTTTGGCAAATTCCTCACTAAATAAAATGACTCGCAATTGTTTTAATGAAGCTGTTTTATCTGCTTTTGAGGAAATATCTACTAACCCTTTTTGTACTAAATCTGTTTCAACTGTAAACAGTTGTGTATGCTTCTCTGATTCAGCAGCAGGTTGAGGCATGATGGCGGTCATCTTCATACTTTCATTATCAATATAATCAAAAGCTAGGACACTAATCATCCCTAACTCTTCTAATGAAGGAGTCGTTCCTTGCTTGGTACAGCCACTGAGAATAAAGAGAGAGAACATTAATAGGAGAATAAAAGTTTTCATGCTACCACCTTTTTATTCTTTCGCAATAAGTGAACCAAGATTAGTAAAATCGGCCATAAAATCACTCCATAACTTACCAAAAAAATATACTCGTACAATTTAGCTAGGAACATAGGAAATGGCAGGATAATAATGATAAAAACCGTTACAGCAACAATATATATATGGTACTGACTATTTGTATTGCGCACTGAATCGATTCCCTTTTTCGCCATCCACAAATAACCTCCTACAGTCGTTAACATTAAAAATACCCAGATGGTGAGACCAAATGTATCTATCTGTTCTACAAAAGAGAGATCGACTGCTTGAAACAATTTAAGAACTGGAAACAGCAAGTTTTCAAGCTGCCATTCTGAAAAGTACATGGTGCCTACGATTGTCACAGATATATAAAATAAGGTGGTATTCCAAATACCGATAGATGCATGTTTAAATGCTTTAAGTGGATGAATGATATAAGGGAAATACACCATGATTAATTCATAACCCGTCATGGTCATAAATCCATCTTTAAAAGTTCCCCAAAACTCTGCTGACGTGAAATTAAAAAGAGGAAGTAAATGACTGACTTCCCCTTTTTCTATTCCCCATCGCAAATAATAAACAAGCCAACCTGTTAAAAAGAAAGCAAGAATACAAAAACGAGCGAGTGATTTAATCCCGCCTTTTACGATTGAAACTGCTAAAATCATAAACAAGAGCAGGTGTCCAATTACATTTCGCTCCGGCAATATAGAGATGAACACTAAATCTAAATATTTTTGTATGACTGCCGCAAATATGACAATTGCATATGCAATAAATATAATATTTAAAAATTTACCCAGCGATTTTCCAAATAATTTCTCATGTATATCAAACAAATCATCATCTCTATATTGTAAAGAAATCCAAACAATCGGAATTAGAGTCAAGTTTGCCACTACGCCAAAAAGTAAAGGAAACCACCATTGACTAAACCCAACAGCACTTAGTGTGTGATTTAATGATAATAAACCCATACCAATCATAATGTTTTGAACGAGAAAGACGACATGATACCCATTTAGAACTTTCTTCTTTTGTACATCCACTTATTATCACCCCTATTTTGAAACCTTTTTCACATGTTTAGCGCGAGACAACCTTGTTCTTTTTTGGAGAAAAGAGAGAGGGAAACGAATTACGCTATTGTACATATCAGACCATGCTCTCGGAAATACAGGCGTCATATAAGGTGTCCCAAGAGATGTTAGGTTCAATAAGTGATTAAAGAGCCATGCAAATGCTAGCATTTGACCTAGGAGTCCAAATAAGCCCGCAGCCAAAATGAAAATATAGCGTACGACACGACTGGCATTGCTCATTAAAAAATTCGGTAAGGAGAAGGAAAGCAATGCAGAAATCGCAACAAGTACAATGAGAATATTACTAACCAATCCTGCTTCAACTGCTGCTGTTCCAATGACAATACCGCCAACAATACCGATTGTTTGTCCAATTTTTGATGGCATTCGAGATCCAGCTTCTCTTAATACTTCGATAACAAGCTCAATAAAAAGCACTTCGATGACAGGTGGAAATGGCACTTTGCTCCGTGATTCTTGAACGATTATTAATAACTCAAATGGAAGTATGCCTGAATGATAAGAAAGAGCTGAAATGTACAACGGTGTTAACATGATCGTAATGAAAAAACCCGCAAATCGTAACATCCTCAATAGACTTGAGGTTGTCCACCTGTTATATAGATCTTCTGGAGAAAAAAACATTTCTAAAAATGAAGCAGGGCATACTATAGCTCCCTGACTATTTTCCATGAGAATCACAATACGACCATCAAGCAAATAGCTAGCCGCTGCATCAGGTCTAGAGGTTAAAATAAACTGTGGGAACGGTGAAAATGGATTGTCTTCAATTAATTGCTTGAGCATGGAAACATCCAGATACCCATCATATTGAATCTCATCAATCCGTGTACTCAGGCTTTTAAGGTTTTCATTGTTCACAATGTGTTCCATATACATAATAGATATTTTTGTATCAGTCTCTTTCCCAACTTCACGATTCTTACTTTTCAATCCAGTTTGATGAATTCTCCTTTTTATTTGTGAAAGGTTTGTTTCTAAAGACTCCGTAAATGCGTCCTGTGGACCGATTACCGTTGATTCATTTTCAGATTGCGAAATGGCTCGTTGAGGTGGACTGAACGTTTTTGCTTTTAAGTATTGTTGCTTTTCATGGTGATAAAAAATGGTGTCACCATTCGTTATTGAAGATAGTATGGTTTTCCTATCGCTTGCTACCATTTGGTCAAAGGTTGCTAAGGCTTTTGCCGTATTATTCACCAGTGGGTATACCACCGTTTTATGTAAAGTCAAAGATTCAATCAAAGAACTCAAGTAGACAATGGTCACAAGTCCTTGTCTCGTCTGAAATTCCTTAAAAACTGCGTCATCTATATCGTTCAATGCCGTTTTAATAGAATCTAATGAAACTACATGTGAATTTTTATCCGCAACAGAGTTATCCGTAGATTGGTTTGCAGTAATATCATTAATTGGATGTTCAGATTCAGAAGAGGCATTTTCATTTTTCTCTTGACTAGGTGTTTTGTTTTTGCTTTTTTCAATCGATTTTCGCGGTCTTTTCCAAATTGTTCTCATTCATCTCATCCCTTCAAGTTGAAGGCTTTTTATATGAGATAAGTCTTGACTACTTCTAAGGGATTTATACTAATTTTTCGGATTATTGACAACTGAAAAGTCCTCATTTAATATAAGTTATATAAAGTAATCTAGTTAACTAAAGTAACTTAAAAGGAGGCATTCTATGACATATCATCAGCATCCATTTATCTATCCAAAACACATTCATCTATATGTTTCTGACATAAACAAATCGGGTGAATTTTATTCCAAAATTTTGGGTTTACATATCCTTAATCAAAATCAGTTCATAATCAATTTCACTGTGAATGATTCAGATTGTTTATTAACAATTGAACAGCCAAAGGATTATCGTATTCCAGAACTAAATGCACCCGGTTTATACCATATG
>JBFIXW010000145.1:0-5145 GCA_041605715.1 Paenisporosarcina sp. | reverse complement strand
GCTCTCTCAATCTCAATCTCAATCTCAATGAATATTGAAAAATTGATTAACGACGTGCAGCACGCAACCTACGGAATTGAGCAATTTCTTTAAATAAAAACTGCCAAAATGCAAACGAAGCGATCAGTAAGAACGCTAACTTCCAACCTTGTCGCCAGTCATTGAAATACACATAATAACTCATAGCCGCATACACAAACGTATAAAAAATAATCCCCCATAAAAGCGACTCGCGTTTCACATAAAACTTAATTGCAAATAGAAGTACAGAAACCCCTAGTAACACCCACTTCAATGTATCGAACTCCATTTATTTCGCCCCTTACAATCCTGACTGCTTGAAAATCCGCAGTACTATTCTATGTGTTCATTTCCGAATGATTCATACATGTTTATTTAGCGAATTTTGTATTCTACATTTTAATTATAAAATATTTTTATTAGCTATAGGTAAAAGCTTTGCAGGCATTTTTTCATGTAACTTCCATGTGAAGCTTACAGGGCTGCTACCTTCATGCTTTACATAATCGGCAGTGCCCAAGAAAGTAAATGGAGAAGTATATCCATCTTGTTTCTTATATTCTCTAACAAACAATGCAATTTTACTTCCAGTCTTAAGATGGTTTATATATCTTTGTGCAGTGGGGCTAGACTCTGAAGTACGGCTTTGAGACTGCCAATGAAACAAGTAATCACTTATTGCGTAGTCCTCATACATTGTTGACACAGAAAAATCTTTGTCTGATTTATTTAACGTCACCATAAAGATATCAATTTTCTCATCTGGGAAATATTTTACTCCCTCACGGAATGCTGGTTTTTTTTCATCATTATAATAATTAAAAGCTGCTAAAATTTGATCCGTTGAATAGTGCGCATGCACCCTTAAAGGATTAACGGTACCTAGTCGATGAGAACGTTCAACAAAGTCTAACTGTTCATATCGATACATGAGCACTTGAAGTAGCTCAACTTTTAAGTTCTCTGAATGGAATACTGACTTAACTCCGTGTTCCATTGATGTAAAACCTTCTTCAAGAGGAGGTGCTTGGAAAAGAGAATAATATAGCATTCCTACCATTCTCTCTTCTTCAATGCCCGTGGCGATACCTTCATTTATAAACTTAATATAAAACTTTAAAATGTCAGCCGAGTCCATGTGAAAGAAGTTTTGTATTCTTTTCTTTAACAACTCCTCATGTTTTGATTGATAGTCGCTAACCAAGCCAGCCTCAACCTTCATTCTTTCGAATAAACGGTTTTTTGATATTCCATAAAAATCCGCTAAACTTAAGTGATAATACTTTAAAAATTCGCTTAGCGTTAGCTTCCTTTCGGTATCTGCTTCAAAATGTTTCATTTTATTAATTAAGGCTTGTTTAGAATTTTTTGTAGCTTTAATATTACGTAATATATAATCCTTAGCTTGCTTTTCTAATAAAATTTCACTACCCCTTGGTGTTTGTATAAAACCATCATCTACGAATTTCCGAATGGAATGTTTAGTACGCCCGACTAAAGCTCTTAATTTTTCTTCAAACGGGTAATCCTTATGAGCTTGCCCAATAAAGTCTAGTACAGTTAAACATTCTTTATCATCACTTAACCGCAATCCACGACCTAATTGCTGTAAAAAAACCGTAATACTCTCTGTTGGTCGTAGAAATAATATTGTATTAATTTCAGGTATATCTACCCCTTCATTATATAAATCAACAACGAAGATAAATTTTATCTCCCCAGAGGTTAATTTATTTTTAGCGGATGTTCTCTCTTCGTCTGAAGAATCTCCATGTAACGCAATACTAAATATACCTCTTTCTTCAAAAAAATTAGCCATATACATAGCATGCTTAATAGATACGCAAAATCCTAAACCCTTGATCCCCTCAACACTTGTTACATATTTCTTTAAGCTTCTTATTATTAATTCACTTCTGACGCGATTGTCAGTATATACATTTTCTAGCTCACCATGGTCATACCCTCTCCTAGACCATTTCATTGTAGATAAATCAACTGAGTCCGAAACCGCAAAATAATGAAAAGGACTTAGCAACTTACGATCAATAGCTTCAGTTAATCTCATTTCAGATGCTATATAATCATCGAAATAAACAAGAATACTATCGCCATCCATACGTTCAGGTGTTGCTGTTAATCCAAGCAAAATTTTCGGACGATAATAAGCCAAGAGCTTTCGATATGAAGGAGCTGCTGCATGATGAAACTCATCTACTACAATATAATCATAAAATTCTGGAGTCGTATGAATGTCCATCCCCTTGCTATTCCAACTTTGTATACTCATAAATACGTGATCCAGAGTTTTAGGTTTATGTTTACCAACGAGCATTTCCCCAAAATTTTGATCTTTTAAAATGGCTCTAAAGGTAGTAAGACTTTGTTTTAATATTTCCTCCCGATGAGCAATGAATAAAAATTTTGCTTGAGGATTCTTCTGATAGTATCTTTTAAAATCAAAAGCTGAAATAACTGTTTTCCCGACACCAGTAGCTGCAACAATCAAATTACGATACCTGCCATGTGTTTCTCTTTCGGCTTCTAGTTGATCTAAAATTTCTTGTTGATACGAGTAAGGGTGTACATCCAGAACATATAATTCGCCTGGTTCTGCGACTAATAGTTGTTTTGACAATGATTGTTTTAAGGCATTTAAACTTTCTGGATCATCAAAATTTAACTTTTTGAAATCAGCATCATTCCAATAACTCTCAAAAGTAGCTTCGAATTTGCGTATTACATCTATTGAATCTCTTTCGGTTACTTTCAAGTTCCATTCAAGACCTGAGGTAAGTGCTGGATTCGATAAGTTGGAGGAACCTATGTATGCTGTACTAAATCCTGTTTCCCTTTTAAACAAATATGCTTTAGCGTGCAGTCTTGTTCTGTTTTTGTCATATGAAATACGAATTTCTGTATTTGGCAATTTACTCAATTCTTCTATGGCCTTATAATCGGTCGCCTCCATATATGAAGTTGTGATTACTCTGAGTTTACCCCCTCTTTCTTGAGTGAAGTAACGTAGTTCTTCCATTATGATTCGAAGTCCTGACCACTTAATAAAAGAAACAAGCCAATCAATAGAATCAGATGTAGCAATCTCTTTCCTTAACTCTTCTAACATATTAGGTTCATAATGTGACCCTGTAAAAAGTGAAGTTTGGGAAAGTGAAGTAACGGGACGAATAACTTTTTCTTTCCTATAAGCTCTTACAGTATTTAATTTGCTATATACAGCCGTTAAAACTTCTCCTTGTTCTTCGATACGTAATTCTTGAAATTCTTCATCATTTAATGACAAACTTAATGAATTTATCACTTCATTACATGCTCGTATCTGACGTAATAAAACTTCACTGTCTTTATCAGAGTCATCTCTCATAAAGCTTAAGGCTTTTCTTGTGACTGTCGAGATATAAGTTGAAAGAAGTTTTCTAGTTTCCTGTGCATCTAGCTTTTCAATATCAATTGTATATTCATCGATTGAAAGGTCTGCTAATTGGCTCTTTACCTTTGAATTTATAATTTCTTCATAAATTCCTTCTTTCAATATCTCCACCACTTTCTCATTGATTGTTATTTATTAAAGAACTTAACTAACTGATTTCTACTTGGAGCCTGCATTGGAAATCTCAAGTCGCTATCTCCCATATTTAGAATATATGGATCTGTAGCTTCCATTACTTTAAACTTCCAGTGTGGCGGAATTTTTGTCGTATTTGGTTGTGTTTCTTTAGACATCATTTTCTTTTGAAAAGATCTAAGTTTAGTCATTAGAAACTGGTCTTTAAATCTTACGAGTAGATATCCTTCGTGACTTTCATCATCAAATAAATCCATAATACTTTCCCCAACATCAAACCACTTATGTTTATTTTGAACTGAAGGAGACACGACAAAAATTTCACCTTTTCGAAAGATCTTCGTATTCCTTTCTTGCTTCAAACCAAGTTCGTTGATTAAAAAATCTAAATTAATTTTCGAAGATTCACTTGCAGTAGCCATTTTTACACCCCTTCACTTCATTCATAATATTTCAAGTATATAGGAATGAAATCGAAAGATCTAAATTTGACGGAAAATTCTTACATATAACACATGGGATTTGCTGAACAACAAAGAAACCTTCCACGTTTTTTGGGAAGGTCAAATTGGGTTTATTCTTACTGAGTTGTTGATATCTTATTGGTATTTCGAGTTATGTTAAAAGCATAACTCCAACAAGTTCATCGAGTGGTAGTTGGTGAATGCCGAATGGGTCTTCGTAGCGGAGGTATTGGTTGTTGGCTTCTTTAATGGTGCCTTGGTGGGTGTGAAGTTCGCCGTTTTTCCAAGTGGTTAGGCGTGTTTCGAATTGGCTGGTGAGTGCGCGTTCGATTTCTTCTTGCATGGTGTCGTAGTCGAATTCGTCGAGCACGGGTTTTTTCACTTTGTCATGATCGGCTTGCCATTCACGTAATTGGGCTACATGTTCTGGTAGCATCATAGCCGTCCATTTAATCTTGCCTCGGTCTTTGAGATCACCTTGAACTTTTAGCCCACGATTGATTTTCATGAAATGACTTCCTTTCTTTCTTTTCGAGTAACTGGCATGACAGCGAGAATTTGTTCATAGTAAAAAGTGCGTTTAGCTTGTTTGGTAAAACAGAACGCTTGAAAGGTATCATGATACGATTTAATGACCTTTACTCGTCTTTTAGAAATTTCCCCATCCTTCGCTAGGTAAACCATCTCTAATACATCATGCCTTTTCATTCCTTTTACAATGACCTCTTTCATTTCAGCCGCCTCCTTTTTCTTGATTATAAACGAACAGGTGTTCTCTTTTCAAGAAAAAAGATATGGGAATTTTAAGAAGTCGGTTATTCCTCGAGAAATGCAGCCGATTTAGGTATAGTGGGTGTAACTAAACATGACGGAGGAGGGAAATAGTATGTCTGAAAACAAGAGGTTAATTTCAACTACTGTAGAAGGCCAAGATCTTGTAATGGAGCGTATTTTTGATGCTCCACAGAAGTTGGTGTTTGAGATGTTTGCTGAGTCAAACCATTTAGAAAGATGGTGGGGACCGCAAGGATGGGAAACGGAAAATCGTACATTTGAATTTAAACCTGACGGCGT
>JBFIXW010000144.1:0-5174 GCA_041605715.1 Paenisporosarcina sp. | reverse complement strand
TTCATAAGAATATCCATCACGAAGTGTGAATTGTTCTTGAAGATTGCCATATTGACGCAGCAGTTTTTCCATTACATCTGGCTTAGCTGTCGACATTTTCTCTTCAAGCTCGCTCATTTGATGCTGCATTTGAAGTAATTCCTCAAAGGCCATGGTTAACACGTTTAGTCCAGTCACTTCCTCTGAATAGGAAGGAATTTGCGCTAAATAACCAATTTGAGTTCCTTTTTTGAAATGAATGCTCCCTGCATCTGGCGTTTCAATCCCAGCAATCAATTTAAATAATGTCGTTTTTCCTGTTCCATTTCGACCAACGACAGCTACTTTATCACCCGTTTTTATGGCTAGTGAAAGATTTTCGAAAATTAAATTCCCGCCAAGCATTTTGCTAATTTCTTGTATTGTACAAATCATGATGTTCGCTCCTTTTTAGTTAAAACACAGCTGGAAGCAAAACAAAAAGACTGCCTGAAATCAGACAGTCTTTGCCTTCATGAATAAAGGAAAGAATGACTTATCAGCTGTGAAGTGTATGATATTTTTCGAAAGTGGACAGACCTGTCCCGTTGGCCGAAATATCATGCGTAATCGCACATGAAGTAGATAAAAATTCCAATATAAATCCATGTGCATTCACAGCTTGTTTCATTCTTTCTCACCACCGTTCATTATAGTTGTGAATATTCTATCATTTTTATTGGTCAATTGTAAATGGCCATTTAGGTAACATCTTCGATAATTTTTTATCTTCACGGTAACCTAGCACGTACTCAGCTTGCATAATGGTATGGATTTCTCGAGTGCCTTCATAAATGACAGGCGCTTTCGAGTTACGCAAATACCTCGCTACCGGATAATCATCTGAATAACCATATGCACCGTGTATTTGCACTGCGTCGTCCGCTGCTTGATTCGCAAAATCACATGCTTGCCATTTCGCCAAAGATGTTTCTCGTGTATTTCGAACGCCTTTATTTTTCAATTCACCTACACGATAAACCAGCAAGCGGCTCATTTGCAGTCCCGCTTCCATTTTCGCGATCATTTGTTGCACTAATTGATGTTTGCCAATCGGTTTGCCAAACGTTTCACGTTCATTGCAATACTTCACGCTTGCTTCAATACAAGCCATAATAAGCCCTGCAGCACCAGCAGCTACTGTAAATCGACCATTATCTAGTGCCGACATAGCGATTTTAAAGCCTTCGCCCTCTTCACCAATTCGATTTTCAACAGGCACGCGAATATCATCAAAGAAAATTTCGCCTGTATTCCCTGCACGAATACCGTATTTTCCTTTAATAGCTTTTGAAGAGAATCCTTCCATCGTACGTTCCACAATGAAGGCACTAATGCCGTGATGCTTCTTCGATTTATCGGTATACGCAAAGACTATAAAATGATCGGCTTTGTCACAAAGAGATATCCAAGTCTTTTGACCCTTTAAAATATAATGATCGCCATCAAGTTTAGCCGTTGTCGACATAGCCGCTACATCTGATCCCGCTCCAGGCTCTGTTAATCCGAATGCACCAATTTTTTCACCCTTCGCTTGTGGCACTAAATATTTTTGTTTTTGCTCTTCCGTTCCCCATTGCATTAAAGTCATTGAGTTTAGCCCAATATGAACGGATACAGCGGTTCGAAAAGCGGTATCTCCTCTTTCAAGCTCCTCACAGACAATCGCAAGTGAGTTGTAATCCATGCCACTTCCACCATATGCTTCTGGCACACAAACACCCATGAATCCTAAATCGGCCAACCGCGTCCATACTTTTTGATCGAATCCACCTGTCGCATCCCACTCGGCGATATATGGAATAATCTCATCATCTACATATTGGCGTACTGTTTTGCGAAGTAATTGGTGTTCCTCTGAAAATTCGAAGTTCATGCTGCTTGCCTCCTGTTATCCGTTTGCAACCGAAGTTGATTGGTGAATGGTTTCTTTAATATGAACGCCTCTTTGTTTCATTGCTTCGATATATGCATCACCTGGAACAATTTGTTCGGGCGGATAGACGCCTCGCTTCTTGATTTCTCCATTTCCAATCATTTGTGCCACTACCGAAATCGTATTAGCTGTCGCTCTCGCCATCGCGGTTACTTGATCGTCCATATCTTTCTTCGTCACTAATTCGTATTCATACGAAACAGGTTCACCTTCTTGAATGCCTGATACCGTCACGCGCAGTAGTACAGCATCCTGTTTATCGCCCAATAATAATCCAGGAGTAAGTGCGGCTTTTAAGACTTCTCTTGTGCTCACTTGTTTCCCGTCAACTTCTACTATTGTGTTTTTATTTGTTAAACCAAGGTCCACCAATACTTTAAATTTCTCGGCATGACCAGCATATCGAATTGTTTTATATTCAAGCGTCTCAATATCAGGGAAGGTTTTCGTTAGCGTTGAAGTTCCTCCTGACGTGTGAAATGCTTCCAACTCTCCAAACTCTTCAAAGTAAATCGGCTCAATTTCCGTTAAAGAAGCAACCTCTTTTAGTTTGCCATTACGCAACACATGTGAAGAATCAGTATAGTGATCTAGCACGCCATCTAATGAAAACACAATATTGTATTTCAAAGGACCTTCAGGTTCAACCGGAATTCCACCAACATACAATTTAATTGATTTCACTTCGTCAAGCATACTTGCACCGTGGCCAGACAAAATATTGATCATTCCTGGAGCTACCCCTAAATCCGGAATAAGTGTAATGCTCTTTTGTTGGGCTTGCGTATTTAATTCTAAAACAGCATCTGTTGCACCACCGATATGTCCACCTAGATCAATGGAATGTACACCCACTTCAACTGCTGTGCGGGCTACTTTTTCATTAAAAGAATAAAATAGTGCATTGATTACAACGTCACCTTTACTCATGATGTCTTTTAACTCCGTGTCATTATTAGCATCTAAGCGAACTGCTTCAATTTTATCGGTTCCAATTTTATCGATAAACGTTTGAACTTGTTCGATCTTAACGTCTGCTAAAAATACTTTTTCAACATTATCGCTTTTCACTAAATCGCGTGCTGCTTCTTTTCCCATTAACCCTGCACCTAATACGACTACCTTCATTTACAACATCCCCTTTGTAAATCTCTGATTAGACTCTCGTGTTGAAGTTAAGAATTATCGATTTGAGCTCTTTGCAATTTCCCGCTGAAATCTATATAAATACTCTTCCATTCTGTATATACATCCAGTGCTGCAACACCAGAATCTCGATGTCCATTGCCCGTACCTTTCGTACCTCCAAATGGCAAATGGATTTCTGCACCTGTTGTTCCTGCATTCACATAGACAATCCCCGTATCTAAATCACGTTGTGCTTTAAAGATTTTATTCACATCGCGAGAGAAAATAGAACTAGACAATCCAAATGTCACGCTGTTGTTCACTTCAATCGCTTCTTCTAAACTAGATACCTCAATCAACGAAACAACCGGTCCGAAAATTTCTTCCTGAGCGATTCGACTATCTCGGTCCACATTTGTGAATAAAGTCGGAGCGTAGTAATTTCCTTTTGATAAATTTTCTTTGTCTAAAATTTCACCACCAACTAAAAGAGTGGCTCCTTCTTCTTTACCAACTTGAACATAGCTATGAATTTTATCTAACGCTTTTTTATTTATCACTGGGCCGATTTTAACGGATTCGTCCATTCCATCCCCAATTGAAAGAACCTTCATCGCTTCTAGTAGACGATTTTCAAGTTCCTCTTTTACATCTTTATGAACAATAACTCGACTACATGCTGTACAACGCTGACCAGCTGTTCCGAATGCACTCCACAGGATCCCTTCAACAGCTAAACCTAGGTCGGCGTCTTCCATGACGATCACCGCATTTTTCCCACCCATTTCAAGTGATACTTTCTTTAAATGACGACCACCTAGCTCTGCCACAGACCGGCCTGTTTCAGTTGAACCAGTAAATGAAATCACTTTCACGTCTGGATGTTCAATCATCGCTGTACCGACTTCCGATCCTGATCCAAAGACAATATTCGCGACACCTGCAGGTAATCCAGCTTCTTCGAACACTTTAGCCATTTCATATGCCATCATTGGCGTTTCTGTTGCTGGTTTCCATAAGAAGGTATTACCCGCAACAATCGCAGGGAATGATTTCCACGTCGCGATCGCTACTGGGAAGTTCCACGGTGTAATAAGACCAACTACACCAATTGGTGCACGGACGCTCATCGCAAATTTATCCGCTAATTCAGACGGAGTGGTTTCCCCAAATAACCGACGTCCTTCACCCGCCATATAAAAGGCCATGTCGATCCCTTCTTGTACTTCTCCTCGCCCCTCTTCAATCACTTTGCCCATCTCTTTTGTTAATACTTGAGCCAAATGCTCTTTCTTTTCTTTCATAATACGACCAATTTCATATAAGTAATCTGCACGTTTTGGCGCTGGAACGAGTGCCCATTTTTTCTGAGCTTCTTTTGCAGCTTCAACGGCTAGATCAACGTCTTCTTTAGTAGATAATCTCACTTGCGCTAATTCTTCTCCTGTTGCTGGGTTGGTAACAGGAACATATTTCGCATCTCCCGCTTCCTGCCACTTTCCACCGATGTAATTTTTCAGTTTCATGTTATTTACCCCTTTCAAATTGAAAACGCTTTCAGTTTACTTATTCGACAAAAGAAACCCTATCCCTTTTCTATTTTTCTAAATAACGGAATATTCCTATAATAGGATGTTTGATGAAACTTTTTGGTTCATGGAGCGTATGAATGTATAGGTTTGAATTTTAAGGAGGCAGTATGTATGAACAATCATGAAATTGATTACAAATTACACGGGGATGACATGCAATTTGTAGAAGTCGAATTAGATCCCAATGAAACCGTAGTAGCTGAAGCTGGTAGTTTAATGATGATGGAAGATGGAATCTCTATGGAAACGATCTTTGGGGACGGCTCTTCAGGATCAGCTGGAAGTGGTATGCTTGGAAAACTTATGGGTGCTGGTAAACGTTTGATTACGGGTGAAAGTCTATTCATGACAACCTTCACGAATACGGGATCTGGAAAAAAACACGTATACTTTGCTTCACCTTATCCAGGCAAAATCATTCCGATGGATTTAAGTGAAATGGGCGGCAAAATTATTTGTCAAAAAGATGCCTTCTTGGCTGCAGCTAAAGGTGTTTCTGT
>JBFIXW010000143.1:0-5216 GCA_041605715.1 Paenisporosarcina sp. | reverse complement strand
TTGTTACACCAACGCATGAAAAACCTTCGTAAATAAAAAAGGAGCTCAATACAAATTGAGCTTTTTTAGACTGTAGACAAGTTGTAAGAGAAGAAGACCGAATATTTCTTTCACAACATAAAGTAGTTTAATATTTCTTCCATTTCATAATACTGAATCTGTACTTTTTATTGATTAAAGGTTATTCAAAAACACCACTTCGAAGAATTTTAAAATTTATTTTAAGTTTAACTTTAGCATTTGGATACTTAGCATGCCAACTTTCATGTGTAAGTTTTGAATTGCGGACTTGGCTTCGATATTGTTCACCAAGTCCAAAAACATCTGAATTAATTTTTTGACAATAATCTAAAATCGATTTCAGTTCCTCAGTTAAACTTTGATTAATTGCTTTTTCAAGTTTTTCGACTTCCTTAGGGTTCTCAAAATCCATTTCGGCATCTAGTTCGAGTATTCTGCCATTTAAGTTTATTTGTAATTCGAATTTTGGTACATTTTTGTCGGTTAATTTCATTTTTTTTGTTGACGTGATTGTATCAAGAACAACAGGAACAGGTTCCGGGGAATCTGATTGACTTGAAGATAATATATCCCCTGGTATAGTCGTCTCAAATTTTCCGGATTTAAATTTCTCTCTAATTAACAACAAATAAAAACTATCTTTTGCAGGGAGTTGCCCGACTATTTTATCTTTATTAAACAAGGCTACTCCTGAAATTTCTATCCCTTCTTCTTTTCTTTCAATGATCGGTATAAGCATATCTCTGCCTACTGAATAATAGTCTTGGGAAACTTCATGTAAAGTCGAAGATGTGACTAACTCAGCATCCACATTTTGTTCGATTAGTTTATATATTTCTTGACCCACATCATTAATATTTTTATACGGATATTCAAGTAATTCCTTTGAGTTTCCTGAAGTTACGGCCAAAAGAATTCCACTACTGGTTGATGAATTTTTAGATAACGTATTTAAAAAGGAATCGATGCCTTCAGTTGCGAGAGTTTCACCAAATAATGTAATCCGCATTTGACCCTGCATTAATTTTTTCGTTGTTTTTCTATTTATTTCGATTAGTGCGCCTAAGCTGGAATCATTTACAGCAGAAGAGGTCGTTACCATACTTTGGAATTCTGGGTCAACTTGACGAATGACAGCGGTTGTTACTACTTTTCCTTCCTCGTTAAGATCATAACCAGCCAAAGTAATTAACCCAATTTTCTCTAAAAGTTTCTGTTCAGCACAACCACCTATAAGTAATGTGAATGTTATTATTATAAAAGCAAATTTTTTGAGATTCATTATGTTCCCCTTCGTTGTGACGTGAGCTTTTTCTTAACTAGTGCAAATACATAAAGGAACAACGGATAAATAAATACGATATAGAATGCAACTTGCGCAAAAATATTATTAAATGAGTTTATTTGAATGCGTGACTTAATAATAAATGATAAAAGTAAAACAATGCCTGAAAAAAACCAAATGAATTTTTTTGGGCCGATATTGATCATCCCTGTTAATCCCCTGTGCGCCGCCCATACAAATAGACATAAATTTGGTAAAATGATCAGCATCCAAAAACAGACGGCTAAAAACTCAAAACGTTCTATGAATGGAAATTGAACAATACTAAATAGGGATAATGTTGCCCAAATGGTTTTGCTTAACTGCTCTCCACTAAAGTAGGTCAGCGAGACTAAAATAACTGAAAGATACATCAACGTTGTAACTAGTAAACCGTAATGAACAGGCTTTGCTATATTTTCTTTATCCTTTACAAAAGGAAAAATAATATACAAAATTTCAAATCCGACAATCGTAAAAGTCATTGCTTTTGCACCTTTCAAAATATCCATGAAATTACTTTCTAGTATCGGAAACAAACTTTGTGAATTTGAATATTGAAGTGGAAATACCAAAACAAAAATGAGCCAAAATGCTAATACAAAACTAAAAAAAGCTACACCAACAATTACACGTAAACCACCTAAGAATGTATAAATGACGAGTAGCAAGAGTGTTGCGGAAATAAAACCTGTACTTAGTAACGGAAATATCCATGTTTGAATTACTTCTATATAGTTTCTCAAGACTAAGAAAAACGCTGATAAGCAGTAAATGACATAAATAACGTTTATAAAATTCCCAATCCATGCACCAAAAACTTCCCGATTAATGCCATACAGATCGTGTGATTCATACATCTCCAACGTTTTTATCATGATGATGGCAATGACATGTGAAGCAAGTCCTATCAAAAGTACAGAAATCCATGCATCCTGTTTAGATTCTTGATAGATGATTCGTTGATATCCATGAATGCCCACACCTATTTGTGCTGTGTGAACAACGAAAAAAACTAAGAAAGCATTTATCATATGTTGTGGCTTCACGTGAATCAGATTTTTCATCAATACACCTTCAGTTCAACTTTTTTCCGGATCAATTGGCTCTTCTTCGAACTTTTTCCTTTTTTTAGCTCTAGAGCTTGTTGGTCTCAAATTAGTTAATGGCAGAGGCAATCTGATAATACTGTCCCGCAAATCAACCCACCGAGGGGGATAAAATGGAGCTGTATACGGCGTACCTAAACTTGTTTGTTTAATTAAATGGATGAGTAAAAAACAGAATCCAAGCATGATTCCATAGAATCCCCAAAAACCAGCAAGAATGATGATAGGAAATCGAATCGCTCGAATAACATTACCCATCATATAACTTGGAGTGGTAAAAGATGCGAGTGCACTCAAAGCAACAATAATGATTAAAATATTACTCGTAATTCCCGCCTGAACAGCAGCAGTCCCTATGACAATACCGCCTACGATACCAATAGTTTGACCTACTTTGGTTGGCAATCTTGCTCCAGCTTCTCTAAGTAATTCAATGATTAGTTCTAGTAGTAATGCCTCAATTATGGGTGGAAAAGGAACTAACGCCCTTGATTCACTTAATGGAACTAGTAGGGATTGGGGAATCACCTCATAGTGAAAGGTTAATGCAGCTACATATAGAGGTGTTAAAAAGATGGATAAAAAAACTGCACTAAATCTCAATAATCTTAGAAACGAGGCAATTGGCCATCTAAGATTTTGGTCTTCTCTACTTTGGAAAAATTCGATGAAAGAATGCGGACAAATAACTGCCATCGAACTTCCATCTACAAGAATCCCCAACTTTCCATTTAATAGACCGTCACAAAACCTGTCAGGTCTTTCAGTTAAAAGCATCTGTGGAAATGGAGATAACGAATTGTCGTCTATCATTTCTGCTAAGAAGGAACTATCAAGTAATGCATCCATCTTTAGATCGGTTATTCTCTGTTGTAGTGTTTGAACCATTTCCTCTGATGCAATACTTTTAAGATATAGAATTGAAACAGTTGTATTTGAAATTTTGCCAACAGTGAGTTTTTTTATATACAAATCCGGTGTTCGGATGTAGCGTCTAACCAATGACTCATTCGTAGATAAGCTTTCGTTGAATCCGACTTGAGAACCGATTACTTGAGATTCATTTTCTGGTGCAGACAGTGATCGAGATTCTCTTGTATTAACCTTTGCTAATAAAACAGTTGGATACCCATTTTTATGAATAAGAGCTGTACCACCGAACAGTTCGAGTATGGCTAATTCCAAATTCTCTGTCATATTCACTTCAGGTATTTGTATTTGGAATTTCAATTCTGATGGAGATGAATATGGGTTCTTAAGTACAACCGGAAGGATGTGTTTATTAAGAACTCGGCTATCCACTAAATTTTCTATATAGAAAAGAGTATAGTCCTCTGTAATAAATTTGGTTTTTAAATCAGATGGGTTATTCGACTCCTTTTCGATTTCTGAAATAAATTTTGCTTTATCAGGCGAAATTAATCTTTTATCGTGTAAATGATTATTTATGGACTTTGTCTTTAGACTAGCAGAGTCAGATTGAGCTTCTTGTTTTGACTCTTTTTCCTTGAACATATTTTTAAAGAATTTATTAAACATGGGACTCCTCCCCATTTTTTCTTTGTTCCTAGAATGGGTCTTAGATTTTCTTTCTATACGCATTCTTCTTATAATCTTTTGTGTCCCAATCCAACAATTTACTTTAATTGCTTTTCTAGCATAGCTAGTAAGAGCACATCGTTAATCTTAAACAGTCTAATGGATTTAACTTATTTTTATGGGAAAAGGAGGGATTTTTAGTGATGGTATCGAATTAGTATTAAACATGCACTGCTTGGATTTTTGGAAGTTCACTTTCAATGGTGGGTCTAGCTGGTGGGTATTGATATAAATAGAAATTTTAGTTCTTATGGTGGGTAGCGACAATATACTACATTTATTTGTACTGCTTAATGGCATATTCACGTAAGTATGTAACTTATACAAAATTAAAAGAATGGAGTGTCAGTTATGATTTGGTTGATCATTTTAATCCCCATTGGTTTAGTTGTATTCGGCATATTGTATGATATTAAAAACAAAAGTTTCAAAGAAATAAAAGCTCCTCCAAAGGGCAAGAGCTCTGATGCTGCTTTTAGAGATGCAAATACGCATAACAACGTTAATAGTAGTGGAGGTTTATAGAAAAGTGTTATTTTAGATGTAGAAAAAATGGCTATTTCAATTAAGAAATAGTCGTTCTTTTATTGGGGGTAATGATTATGCTTTTTTGTTGTAAATATTTTTAGCATAATGAAATGTGGCAATGGATTATTAGCTATTCTCCTAATTCTGTTTTTACCAACCGATTTAAAGCCGTTTTACTCATTTCAATACTGATATTGCGGGTCACTTATTACATTTGGAACTACGCTGATAAAAACCAAAATAAAACACAAAGAGGCTGGGACACAAGTAGAAACTTCTTGTAATGAGACAAAAATCTATATTAAGAATTTGATACTTTATGAATTGATTGAAGTGGAGGGGCGACTCCTTGGGGAACAGCACGAGGGAGAGACTACAGGCTCGAGCCGTGCCCCCGGAAAGCGTCCCCGCAACGGAAATCAATTTTGCATCAGCAAAAAAACATCAAAATTTCTCAGTGAGAAATTTTGATGTTTTTTGTTTTGTCCCAGCCTCTTCTACTTCTTAGTTAATAAATATATAAAATAAGGTGCACCAATGAGCGCTACCATCACTCCAGCTGGAAGACCGTTCGGTTCTACGATATTCCGACCAATTGTATCCGCAATCAATAATAGCCAACCTCCAATTAGTAA
>JBFIXW010000142.1:0-5290 GCA_041605715.1 Paenisporosarcina sp. | reverse complement strand
TTAATTTTTGGGATAGGCCTGCCTATCCTCTTTTTTTTGCCCAAAACAAAAAGCGTTTATAAGAATGCATTAAATTGATCAGACATTATTAATGTTAAATTCTATAAAGCGGAATGGATATTTGTTTGTCGCGTGAAGTGGCGATTTTGGCTATTATTCTTAAGAGTCTTAAGTTTGTGCAGATTTCGTTCGAATCCCCGCGTCCATTCCAACTCAAAATAGTATTTTAGAATTCTCTGCTTGCATGAATCTGCAAACTATTTTAGTAGGAAAGTGGTTGGCTATTTCTGCAGACTCCTGCGGAAAAACGAAATACGCAAGACCCCGCAGGGGCAACTGGCATAGACAGTTGTGCTGAGGAGGCTGGCGTTTCGTCCGCGGAAAGCGAAAGAAATAGCCAACCACCCTCTTTTGCGAGAAATAAATATCTTTTGCCCAAAACAAAAAGCGTCAATAAGGACGCTTTTACTAAACTTACTTATCTTCTTCTTTAATGTGTTGAACGTGAAGAGGTTCTACAGCTGGACCTTCGAGTACTTCCCCTGTATACGAAAAACGTGATCCATGACATGGACAATCCCAAGAGCGTTCGGCATCATTCCAATTTACGTCACACCCCATATGTGTGCAGGTCGGTTTCACCAAGTGAACTTTTCCTTGATGATCTTTATATGCACCGGTTTTGTGATGATCAATCATCACGATTTTACCTTCATCGATTTGTAGCTCTTCTAACATGTTAGAAGGTCTAGTAACTTTCCCTTTGATTAACTCTTTTGCAACATTCGAATTTTCTTTGATAAAATTCTTTGCATCTTCCGTTTTTAATTTCGAACGGGTTGGATCAAATAATTCTTGATAAGGATTTGATTTGTTCAAACATAAGTCTTTCAATAAATAGGCTGCGTTTGTCCCATTTGTCATTCCCCATTTATCAAACCCAGTAGCGACGAAGATGTTGGACATTCCCGTCATTGCTTTTCCGATATAGGGGAGCTGATCTAAGGTAGCTAAATCTTGAGCTGACCAATGATAGTCAATGGATTCAACAGCAAAATGTTGTTTCGCAAAATTGGCTAACGTTTCGTAAGATTTACTTGTTTCTACTTTGTTCTGTCCCGTTTTGTGACCTTCACCACCAACTAAAATATAGGTTTCTCCCTGAGGTCCTTGAGCAGTGCGAATAGACCGCGTCGGTTTTTCGACATTAATATACATGCCATTTAACTTAGTCTCTGTCACTTTGGCACAAACGACATAGGATCTTTTGGGAGCAAGTCTTGAAAAATAGAGTCCGTCTTCATCATTAAAAGGAAAGTGACTGGTAACTAACAACTGTTTTGCTTCCATTTCATAACCGTTTTGTAATGTTACGGTTACTGTATCTCCATTTTTAACTTTCATTGCTCGAGTATTTTCATAAAATGTCACACCTAACTTTTTAGCTTCTTCCACTAATGCAGCTACATATTTCACCGGATGGAATTGTGCTTGGTTCGACATGGACAACGTTTCTTCGACTGAGAAAGGAAGACTTGGTATTGCACTTGATAAGTCACCAGGAATTTCTAATGTGTCATAAGCTTGTTTTTCTTCCCGCAATACCTGTTTGCCTTCTTCAAATTCAGCGTATAAGATGGCATCTCGTTGTTCTAAATCACAGTCAATCGACAGTGATTGAACTAAATTCCGAATGTTTTCTAATGCTTCTTGATTCGCTTGATAATATAGTTTTGCCTTTTCTTCACCAAAAGTTTTGATGAGCTGATGATAAATAGGTCCATGTTGAGCCGTTACTTTAGCTGTAGTAAAACCAGTCGTGCCACTCGCAATGCTACTACCTTCAATAACCGTGACATTCGCGCCTTCTTTTGCTAATAAATAAGCTGCAGTTACACCTACAATACCTGCACCAACAATCAAAATGTCAGTTGATACATTCGATTCAACTGAAGAAAAGGCAGGTTGACTTTGTTTTTCTTTCCAATAGGATTGTGGAATATGCGGCAACTCAAAAGAATTCATGTAAAAAACCTCCCGCTCTTTATTTCTTCATCTTTACCCTAATTAGAGAAAATAATCACTTTGGGTTCGAAATCTTAAGAAATGGCGAAGGTTACTTCTCATCAGTAATTATAAAAACACCAAGAAGTATAGGAAGAAGACAAACGATAAATAAAACCATACGTATAAACCAATTAGGTAATTTTTCATGAAATAAAGCAATTAAAATGATGACGCTAAAAAAGAGCAGAATTGAGATAATTCCATCAAACGTAGGTGTGTCGATATGATTCTTATCTAATTTTTTTCGATCAAATTTAAATGTTAAAAAGTAGATTCTAATGAATCCTACTAAAATAAGACTCATGCCTAATCAATCCAAATCATGTTGTACCCTCCAATAGTTCCTTATACAAACATGCTTCAGATGAATCAAGAAAACGACAAGAAATTCATGCTAAAAATTAAAGGGAATTTAATACGGTTGTCGAAATAGATAGAGGACTAGATTTAAGGGGGAATTACCATGACAAAACGAAAACTCACAATTGATGATTTAACCAAATTAGTTTCAGTCACTCAACCGACATTGGCACCGAATCAAAAAGAAGCTGTGTTTATACATACAATGATCGATGACAAAGAAAATACATATCAAGCAAATTTATGGCATGTAGATCTTGATTCGAAAGAATTAACCCAGTGGACGCACGGGAAAGAAAGAGTATCAAGCCCTTCTTTTTCAGCAGATGGATCAAAACTGGCATTCCTATCAACGAGAAATGAAAAGAACCAGCTATATGTTTTGTCGACTAAAGGTGGCGAAGCACGAAAGATGACAACTTTTGAAAAAGGTGTAAGCAGCTACTTATGGTCTCCATGTGGCAAGAAAATTTGGTTCTCTGCTTCATTAAAAGAAGGAAAGAATTTTACAGATGATCCAGAAAAAGAAGAAAAGAAAAAGCCGGAACCGGTTGTAATCGACAAAATGAAGTACAAAATGGATGGTGTAGGTTTACTTCCTCAAGATGTTTACAAGCATATTGGCTATATCGATTTAGAGACGGGAGAAGTTACTCAATTTACGGATGGCAATCATATGTATGGTTTACAAGCGGTTTCTCATGATGGCAAGAAAATCGTCTTAAATGTCAATCGTTCTGACAATCAAGACTTTGAATTCCGCCAGTCTTTGTATTTAGTTGATATTGAATCAAAAGAAGAGACGGCAATCATAGAAGAAGATGGATATTATGGTGGTGCTGCTTTTTCTTTAGATGATTCCAAGATCGCTTTTGTAGGAAGTGACGCTTCATTTAAAAATGCGACACACACTGAACTGTATGTGTATGACATTGAACATGGGATTCGAGAAATGTTAACGGAAGGTATTGACGCACCCGTAGGAGATTTAGTAGTCGCGGACCATCAGCAAGGAGCGGATGCACCAAGTGTTGTTTGGACAAACAATCATCATTTGTATTTCCAAGTGTCAACGATGGGTGATGTTCGATTATATGCAGCATCTCTAGAAGGTGAAATGTATCCCGCTACTGGAGAGGATGAACATGTATACGGCTATGATGTCGCGGATTCTGGTGAATTTGCATTGGTGACGGTTTCTACTCCAACTTCAGTTGGAGAACTATATGTCCACACAATTGCTACAGGCGAAAGACAAGCTTTAACTTCATTTAATAAAGCTTTTGAAGAGGAAGTAGAGTTAGTTGCAGCTGAACCACTTATGTATAAAGGTGCCAAAGATTTCGATGTACATGGCTGGTTAATGAAGCCTGCAGGATATGTTGAAGGAGAGAAATACCCATTAATCGTCGAAATTCATGGAGGACCTCATGCGATGTTTGCTAATACTTTCTTCCACGAGCTGCATTTATTAGCAGCGCAAGGATATGGCGTATTGTATTTAAATCCTCGAGGGAGTCATGGTTATAGTCAACAATTTGTCGACTCGGTAAGAGGAGATTATGGTGGAAATGATTATCAAGACATTATGGATGGCTTGGACTCAGTATTAGCTGATCATGAATGGATTGACCAAACGCGATTAGGTGTAACGGGTGGTAGTTATGGTGGATTTATGACGAACTGGATTGTCGGCCATACAAATCGTTTCAAAGCGGCTGTAACGCAGCGATCCATTTCGAACTGGATTAGCTTCTTTGGTGTCTCAGACATTGGCTATTATTTTAACGAATGGCAAATCGGAGCGGACATGAGAGATGTGGATAAATTATGGAATCACTCGCCACTAAAATATGCGAGCAACGTAGAAACGCCATTGCTAATTCTTCATAGCGAAAAAGATTTTCGATGTCCAATTGAACAAGCAGAACAGCTTTACATTACATTAAAACAAATGAAAAAAGAGACGCGTTTTGTAAGATTCCCAGATGCAGATCATAATCTTTCAAGAACAGGTACACCAAGTTTACGTTATGCAAGATTGCAACAAATTGTGGAGTGGTTTGAAAAGTATATTTGAGGTGATTTTTTGATTCAAGCAAAAAGTTTGGTCCAGTTAAGAACAATAACGGAAGCCGATTTATATGCACTGTGGGAAATGAGTGCAAAAGAAGAAGCGCCGGAATGGAAAAAATGGGATGCACCATATTATCCGTATTCTCCAAAAACATATGAAGAATTTTTGAAAAATAAGGCTTACTATCTTGAACCTAATCGAATTAAAGGCATTGAAGTGAATAATGAATTGATTGGAATCGTTTCGTACTATTGGGAACATGAACCTTCAAAATGGCTTGAAATGGGTATTACCATCTTCAAACCATCCTACTGGAGTGGTGGTTATGGAACGGATGCTTTGAAGCAGTGGATGGATATGCTATTTACAGAAATGCCTCTTGTGCGCGTTGGATTCACGACTTGGTCTGGGAATGAGCGTATGGTTAAGGTTGGAGAAAAACTAGGGATGACAATGGAAGCACGTATTCGAAAAGTTCGCTTCTATAATGATGTCTACTATGACTCCATTCGAATGGGTATTTTAAGAGAAGAGTGGGCAGTAAAAAATTAACACAGGATAAACTCCTCCATATCGCTATTGCGATGAGAGGAGTTTTTTCTTTCCCAATTGAGTAAATAACGTTAGATTAAATTTTAAAAATATGATATAAATAGAGGTAATAACCTAATACCAAGTATACAGGTAGGAATAGTATATAAAAAAGGAGGATTCGCTGTGGGACGTGAATTCGTAGAGATTTTTGATGAATGGGTAGATTCTTATGATGCATCTGTTTTAGGGGAG
>JBFIXW010000141.1:0-5347 GCA_041605715.1 Paenisporosarcina sp. | reverse complement strand
GAAGACGGCATGTTAGTCATCGTAGTAACTATTTCGAAAGTTGATGGGCAAATCATTTCAGGTCCAGATACAATTTCACGCGGATTTGTCTATGTTCGTGAGTCGGAAGAGTTGATGAAAGAAGTCGATCGATTGGTTTTATCGACCATACAAAGCATTCAAATTTCTGACCGAAATCAAAGAAGTGTCTTAAAACAAAGCATCAAAGCAACGATTGGAAAAATGTTATATGCAAAAACAAAGCGCAGACCTATGATATTGCCAATCATCATTGAGGTGTAATTTGATCGTAGACCTGTCGAAAAAGCAATCCTTTCTTGTGAGGATTGCTTTTTTATATGTTATGAAATCAACCAAATAGTTTATAAATTCCTTGTTTTGAATTTTGCCACTATCAACATGATTAAAGGGAAAAAGAATCCAAAGGTCATTGCGTAAAATGGCCAGATGTTACCGATCATTTGATTGTATTCTACAATATTTTGTGCCATGGTAATGGTGAAGACAATTAAAATCATACCAATTGGAAAGAGAACATGACGGTAATTTTTCAAGTCAAGCAGTTGTGCAAGTCCAAAAGTCGTGACATAAAAAAATAAACTAAGTCTAAAAAAAATCGTAATAATCCAGATAAAGGCTAGAAAAGCCTCAATTCTCATGATATCTTTAATCACTATATTTTTTGCAAGTTCATACGTCGAATACAAATGTCTTTCTGATAAATCAGCACCTGTTACAAGGACCGTTAATAAAACACTTACTAATATCATAGCTCCTGCTAAAAATGTTCCTTTAAAAAGCTGTTTTTTAATTACCTCTTTATTTCTCACATAAGGAAGAATCATGAGTATGGCGACTGGTTCCATAAATGGAAAAACAATAACTGGGATTGACGCTTTGATAATTGGTTTTATACCCTCTTCAAACACTGGCTTTAAGTTATTGATTTCCACGCTAGGTAATAGAAAAAGAATCAAAATCGTTAAGAGAATAAATACAATCGGGAAAAAAATTTCAGCACTTCTAACAATTGTTTCAATACCTAGTCGTACTGCCATTATAATCACTAGCAAAAATAGTATAATGATTACTTCCATAGGAGTTTTAGGCATAAATGCTGTCGTGACAAAGTCTCCAATTTCTCTTAAATATGTTGCTGATGTAATAAAAAAAAAGGTCAAAAATAATAATGATACGAATTTCCCAAGCCACTTCCCCCATATTTTCTCGCTATACTCAATCAACGTTAAATCTGGATAACACTTTCTTAACGCCTCGTAAAGAAATACTATGATGAAAGGTCCTAGTGTAACCCCAAGGAGAGTGGCAATCCAAGCATCTTGTTTTGCTATTGAAGTAACGATGGATGGCAGAAGCAAAATAGAATCGCCAATGGTATATAGTGTCACTAGAATCATGAGTTGTCGACCTTCTATGTCCACTCTTTTCAGCATCCTATCACCCCTTTTTATATCAAGTAACACTTACACGCTTCTGGCATTATTGAACGTATTTATTGTTTTTATGCTGAATCACTATCCAACCATTTGTTAGTTACCTATCTTCTTTTCAGTTGAATATCTCCCCTAATTTCACCACTGCCAAATAGTATCACTTAATGGCTTGTATACGAATGTAATGAAGTCCATTGGATTTGGCAAAGGCTTATACATGACATGTGCAATACTTAGCCCTACTCCCAAAACTAACAAAACCGAAAATGTAATGATGTCTTTTTTCTGTTTGTTTTTTAAGAGAGTTGGTCCTTCTATTAAGAGAACTACACCAGCAACGAGAAGAATTCCTAAGCTTATAATCATTATCAATTATTCCTCTCTCGTTTTTTGATATGAATTAACAATTGTACCAATTCGACGAAGTTTAGCATCTACTTTGACATTCACTTGTAAACTTGAAAATTGTTGTTCCCAATCTCTTTTAAGTTCTTTCCACGTTTCTGGATCAGCTCGATGAATGGCGTTACCAAATCCCAAAATATCTGCTGAATAATCTTCTTGTAGCGTCCTAATCGTTCCTTGAACGATTTCTTTTAATTCTTCTGAATAAATTTCTTCCAACTTATCAATCGTCTCTTTCTGCGTTAAGTCTATTTGACAAGTTACTTCACTAATATTTGCTTCAGAACTTATACTAACTTCGACTTCAGGTGTTCCATTAACCACTTTAGCTTTGATTTTTGCTTTTTCTCGCAAAAGTTCTATGGAGATGGTTCCGGAAGAAGGACAGGATAGTATTGTGATCGTCCTTTTGACTTGGTTCGTTATCAATTTGTATCCCTTACTCTCTTTCTCTGTTAACCAACCCACCAATTTATCTTTTTTAAAAACGCCTAAACCATTTAGTTGTATGCGAGCTACAGGTGTAACTGAAGTCACATTTTCTTTGTTCTGTCCAATTTCCGAATCTCCTGTAATTTTAATTCCAGATATTACAGCATCTTTACCTAAACTTGCAATATCACCTAATAGTTGGTCTAACGTCACTACGTTACTAGCTGACCAGTTTTCATCTGATATGTTTAGTGTATTAAAGATTTTATTAGCAGGTATGCTTTCAATTGCAGTTGTCACACTGAGGATTTCTTCTGCTGTCATATCCCTAGCGATTACAATATAAAAATCCGATCTTAACTCCCAGTTCCTTTCAAAGAAATCTAATGTATCCCCCAGTCCTTTCTCAGCGACTGATTCACTAATTACTAATATCCGCAGATGCCCTGGGTAGATTACCCTAGGCGTTATCACAGATAATTGTCGAACTGCCTCAACTATAGTTTCCCCTTCTCCTTTAAATAGCGTGACCGGTGAACCACCTGTACTTCCTTTAACCGATACCTCTGATGGTACAACTGCTTGAGCCGTAACCACAAACTGATCATCTAATTCATCTATTCCAATTCCCATGGTTATCGAAATTTCGTTTAATTCTCTTTTATCCCAACATCCTGAAAGAAATAGAGTGGTAAGCATAAGTAAGAAGATTATTTTTTTCATTGATAGTACACTTTCCCTTCTCTAGCTTTTCTTTTCAATAGATGTTGACTTGGTTGTAGCCTTTTGTTTAATCATATTTTGTTGATTAATTAAACTCGGACGAGTTACCATTTTCCATATAGGTAATCGAATGAATGTATCCTTTTGATCAGCCAAGTTAAAAGGTGCAAGTGGAGACATATACGGAATACCAAATGATCGTAAACTACACAAATGGAGAACTATGGAAAATAATCCCAATGCGATTCCAAATAAACCAAAGGAAGCAGCTAGTCCCATCATTAGAAAGCGCAACATTCTGACAGCTATAGCAATATCGTAAGAAGGAGATACAAAACTTGAAATCGCCGTGATGGATACCACGATGACGATGGTAGACGTAATCATTCCTGCTTCAACAGCTGCTGTACCAATAACAAAAGCCCCTACGATAGACATAGTTGGTCCGATAGATCGTGGCATTCTTGCTCCTGCTTCTCGTAAAATCTCAAATGTTATTTCCATAATTAACGCTTCTACAAAAGCTGGAAATGGGACACCTTCTCTTTGAGCGGCTAAATTTATTAACAGCGCTGTTGGAATCATTTCTAAATGAAATGTAGTGAGTGCTATAAACAAAGAGGGAGCTAACAAGGCGATACCATATGAAAAAAAACGAAGAAGTCTAATTAAACTTGATATATAGGCACGATGATAATAATCTTCAGGCGACTGAAAGAATTGAACAAATAACGCGGGTACAATAAGAACAAATGGAGTTCCGTCGATTATTAATGCAATCCGCCCATCTAAAAGAGCTGCAGCCACAACATCTGGACGTTCTGTATTAAGAATTGTTGGAAATGGGGAAACAGTTGAATCCTGTATTAATTCTTCAATATTTCCACTCTCAAGGATTCCATCAATTTGAATGCGATCTAAGCGTTCTTTAACTTCCTTAACAATTTTTTCATTTACTATCCCATTGATATACATAATAGCTACGTCTGTTTTTGTACTCGTTCCAATTACCTTTGTTTCCATCCAAAGATTTGGGTCTTTAATTTTCCTTCTTACTAAGGCGGTATTGATGCGAAGATTTTCAGAAAACCCTTCTCTTGGACCTCTAACCACCGTTTGGGAAGTAGGCTCAGTGACCCCTCTTTCTTCCCATTTCTTATTTCCAACAATTAATCCTTGATCAAAGCCATCTACTAAAAAAATCGTATCTCCAGATAGCAACGAGACATACAAAGTATCAAAATCAGTTACATTTTTAATTTCTCCTACTGCTAAAGCCATATCTTTTAATAGCTCTATTAGATTTTGTTGAGGAACTAACTTTTCTTTCTCTTTTGCTTTTGAAAAGTCCGTCATTAAAGCTTTCATGATAAATTGTTGCAAGGATGTGGTATCAGTTAGTCCATCTGTATAAATGATACCAGCATTGATGGATTCATCTTTTCCTATTCGTATTTCCCGAATAATGATATCCGAGCTATTTCCAAGCTGATGCTGTATGTTTCCTAAATTCCCTTTCAACTCTTTCAACAATCGATTCTCTGGTTGTATCTTAGGGTTATTGGGAAGTGAAGAAGAAGGTGAGGGATGGGTTAATTTATAGCTTTTCAGCTTTTTCTTAAAAAACATCTTCCCTCTCCTCTCTTTCCTTGGTCAAACACTATATTTTTCAGAATTGACTTTAATTCTTTAATTCATACATTCTTTCATCCCCTTTCATGTTAGCTAGTTTTTTCTTGTTCCATTAACTACTACTCTTAGCACAAAAAGCCTTCCATGATTTCATCATGGAAGGTTCAGATTGTAGAAAAAGAATAGTTAATTATGAGTTCTTACTGTATATAGAGAAATGATAATAGATGTGGTCGGCGGACGAAGAGCAAGCTTCCTCGTCCTTTTCTTCCCTTTTTTACTTTAGGTGGACTTTTAAGTTCGTTCAAGGTTTCACTATTTGTTCAAAGGCTTTATCTAAAGAATCGTAAGTAAACTGAAACCCCTCTTGTTCCAGTCTTTCAGGAAGTACCCAGCGACTTTTTAAGATGAGTTCTGTCTCTGTTCTCATAAATACTGCACCCATTTCTAACATCCATTTTGGAGAAGAGAATGCGACACGTTGATTTTTTATTTTTCTTAATTGATACATAAATTCTCTATTACTCACAGGTTGAGGAGCTGCCGCATTGAAAACCCCACTCAATTCTTTATTAGACTGAATGAATTGAACAATTTGGTATACATCTTCAATATGAATCCAACTAAACATTTGCGTACCCGTACCTTGCACTCCTCCGAGTCCAAATCGCACTAAATTTAAATAAGGTTCCATTACCCCT
>JBFIXW010000140.1:0-5364 GCA_041605715.1 Paenisporosarcina sp. | reverse complement strand
TGAAACGAATTTTTTCGCTTCTAATACGGATTCGTCTACTGCTAGTCCATTTGCTAGGTTCGCCGTAATAGCTGCTGCGAATGTACAACCCGCTCCATGGTTATAAGAAGTATCCGTCTTTTCTGCTTCTAGCAAGGTGAATGTTGAACCGTTATAGAATAAGTCTACTGCTTTATCATGCTTCAGTTGTTTGCCGCCTTTAATGACCACATTTTTAGCACCAGCCGCATAAATTTTTTCAGCAGCACGCTTCATGTCATCAATTGTAGTTAAATTTCCTAATCCAGAAAGTTGACCCGCTTCAAACAAGTTCGGAGTCACAACTAATGCTCTAGGTAAAAGAGTTTGAACCATCGCTTCTACGTTTTCAGGGAATAACGCTTCGTCTTCACCTTTACATACCAGAACTGGATCGATGACCACTTTTTCTAAACCTGACCGATCGATGGCATCTGCTGCTGCTTTAATAATCTCTACAGTAGGAAGCATGCCCGTTTTAATTGCATCCACATTCGTAGATAACGCGGTCTTCAATTGAGCTTGTAAAGTTTCAACTGGAATCGGGTAAATACCATGACTCCAGCCTTTATCAGGATCCATTGTTACGATAACTGTAAGAGCATTCATTCCATAAGTGCCATGCTCTTGGAATGTTTTTAAATCAGCTTGTATACCTGCACCACCAGATGTATCAGATCCGGCGATTGTTAGTGTTTTTTTCAAAGTCATAGTTAGTCCCTCTTTTCATGTTAGTTCTAGTTCTATACTATCAAAAGTAGGCAAAATTTCAATTAAGGTAGCTTTTCCGCTTTTATTAATTTAAATACCATAAATCCGATTCCAACAACGAGAACGATGGAAACTGTACCAAACATCCATTGTCCTTGTGTGAGTAATCCATAAGCAAAGAAAGCTAAGAATAAACTCATCAAAATCATGCCTAGCGTGAAACAACCAAATCCAAGTGATTTTGCTCGCTCTGGAACTTGGCTTTTTTCTTTTGTCGATTGCTGCACATTCCTTACTTTCTCACGCCACTGATAATCCGACACGATTCTTCACCTCTTTTTGTATCCTATCACGCACGTCTGAGTTGTTCAATTTGAAACTTTCTATTATGGTAAACGTACTAGATTCATAGCGAATATAAGAGAATGGGGGAGAATCATGTCAAAAGAAAAACGAATCGAAGAAATTGAATTCCTTCTTAAAGAGCTGAAAGCCCAGGATGAAACTGCAGTGACCATCGATAGTGTAGAACCACAATCTTCAGGGTTTTGGAAAGTTGGCTCCTTGTTATTGTCGATTTGGACACGAAAGTTTTTATGGATCGCTGCCATTTTAGTAGCTTTACTTATCAGCATTCCCTTTTTAACAATGTGGATGTTAAAAGGCAGCACATTCACGGAAAATAAAGGCGCATTCCTCGAACAAATACAATCATTAAATGAGTTGGCGACAGCTGAAGCTTATACAAAAGTTATTATTGAACGACAAGATAATCAGTTATTTGGACAAGAAATTGGGATTGACTTACCTGGTACAAAACGCCAATTGTTGGTAGTCATTCCTGGGTCAATAAAAGCTGGGATTGACTTCTCACAAGTAGATTCGAATGATGTGACATTAAATGAAGAAGCAAAAACAGCTACCATTGTTCTACCGAAGGCTGAATTCCTTGGAAGACCCGAAATTTTATTTGACCAAGTGGAAGTCTTTTCATATGAAGGGGCGTTTCGAGAAAAGGCAAATATAGAAGAAGCTTATGAATTAGCTGAAGAAGCAGAAACACTAATGATTGAAGAAACATCTGCACAAGGCGTGCTGGAACTTGCTGAAGAAAATGCCGCAAGATCCGTTGCGGATATGTTTTCATTAGTGGATTATCAAGTAACGGTAGAGTTTAAGGAGTGAACATCTTGTCTACATTAATTTTTCAAAATGATTGGCAGGAAGTACTCGCTGATGAATTTGACAAACCTTATTATCTAAATCTACGAGACTATTTAAAAGGCGAATATGCAAACGAAACTGTTTTTCCTGACATGGATCATATATGGAATGCCTTTCATCAAACGTCCTTTCAAAATGTTAAAGTTGTCATATTGGGACAAGATCCTTATCACGGTGAGGGTCAGGCGCATGGTCTTAGTTTTTCGGTACAAAATGGAGTGAAGCATCCACCAAGTTTACGAAACATCTTGAAAGAATTACATGATGACTTGGGGTGTGAGATACCGCAACATGGTAATCTGACAAAGTGGGCAAATCAAGGGGTTTTATTATTAAACACGGTCTTAACCGTCCGACAAGGACAAGCCCATTCTCATAAAGGAAACGGATGGGAGATGTTCACGGACTCAGTGATTCAAAGGTTATCTGATCGAGAGGTCCCAGTGATTTTTGTGTTATGGGGAAGACCTGCTCAGAAAAAACGTGGACTTATTAACACCTCTAGGCATGTCATTATCGAAAACGTTCACCCTAGCCCATTAAGTGCACATCGAGGATTTTTTGGAAGCAAACCTTTTTCGGCAATAAATGAACATTTAGTAAACTCGGGATTAACCCCAATCGACTTTTGCTTAAATGAAAATTCATGGTAAAGTGATAAGAGAAAAAGGAGTGTGAGTTCACTTTGAGCGTGAATTGTTTTCAATGTCGCCATTTTTACGTCACGTGGGACACACGCCATCCTAGAGGTTGTCGAGCTTATCAATTTAAAACAAAAGAATTGCCCTCAATCGTTGTGAAGCGATCTTCTGGCATCGAATGTATGAATTTTCAACCGAAACCAAGGGAGGCAGGTAAGTCATGATCCCACTTAGCCGAATTATGTCAGAAATAGAAAAGCACGCATCGTCAGCCAATCATCAAGACGATTCTGTTGCCCGCGAAGCGTTAGTGGCCATTCGAGCGTTATGTGACGTTGCATTAAGTGAAAGTCCTAAAGTAGATCAATACCAATCAACTCGTCAAATAGAAGTGCCTATGATTCGTCAAACTGAATCACCACCACTTAGAACAGTTGAACCTTTAAAAGAAGACGGTGCAAACGGTGATTCGTTATTTGATTTTTAGTTGAAAGAAAGGAATGTAATCATGCCATTTTTTATAATTGCTGGTGCTATAAATGCTTTTTTAGCAGTAGCATTTGGAGCTTTTGGAGCACATGCGTTAAAAGAAAAACTATCCGAGAAGTACTTAGCCATTTGGGAGACAGCCGTTCAATATCACATGTATCATGCGATTGGATTAATCGTTATTGGGATTCTAATGAGTCCAAGCATTATCGGCCACGTATCACAACTTAGCTGGGCAGGATATTTAATGCTAGCAGGAATTGTGATTTTCTCTGGATCACTATATGTTTTGAGTTTAAGTGGAATCGGCATTTTAGGAGCAATTACGCCAATCGGTGGCGTAGCATTTCTGATCGCGTGGGTTTTAGTTATTGTTGCTGTTGTTAAACATATGGGTTAATAAGGAGATGTTCTCATTTAGAGAGCATCTTTTTTAAATAACATAAATTACAGTAAAGCAAAAAGGAGAGATTGCGTTCGAAAATTGAACGGAATCTCTCCTTTATTAATTAAATGCATTAACGCCACTCTTAAACCTATGATTTCCAGCAGACTTGAAGGGGTTTGACTTTACTTATAAGTAATTAATTTCCTCGTCAAATGTTACGTAATCTAAGTAAATCATCAGCATTAAGTATCGTTTGCCTGTTTTTGGATCGCTGACAATGACATGATCTCGACCAGCAGCTTCGATAATGCCCGTAATAACTTTCGCATTCCATTCACGGTTATTTTCAAAGGTGAAGTAAAGTGTAGCTAGCTTACCTTTATTCAGTCGAAGAATATTCTCGATGTAAGATTCTTCCGCCATAGCTTGTGGTGGTCTTCCTCCAGCAGGTATTTGTGGTGGGGTTTGCTGCATTGGTTGAGCATAAGCTGGGTTCCAATAATATTGTACCAAGTGATCATCCTTTCAAATTTAAATTCGTGTGCAATCTTGCGCTGTTGGTGAATAGAAACAGTGAGCCTTAAAGCGCTCAACGTTCCATTGGTCATACCATTGTGCTGGACATTCGCCAGGGGGTTCAAACAACCATAAGGATCGTGTGCCAGGGTGAAAACGTTCACCAGCAACAACCCTGCGTGCCAATGCTATATCACCTTCCCGTGCTCGTTGATAGAAGTAGGGTTTCGTAGTGGCTTCAAAACCACCTGGACTTTAAATCACCATATGTTGGATGTCGCGTATAGCTCTAAAGTCTAAACAGTCCGATGATATAAGGTTCACACCCACATTTCCTACTAACGACATGCCTAAGCTCTCATGAGGCGGGCAAGTGTTTGAATGTCTTTCAGTTGCGCGAACAACTGCCACAGCACAACCTCCTCCATTTCAACATATGAATTACATTTAAAAATAGAACAAAAAAAGACTACGCAAAAGATGCGTAGCCCACTAGTTTATACATTTAAAAATTCAGTTGTTTTATTCGAATCTAACAACGTTCCAACGAAAAATGAACCGAACTCAGCAAAGCGAGCACTTACTTCATCAAAACGCATTTCGTAAATTAATTTTTTAAATTGAAGTACGTCATCTGCGAATAAAGTAACGCCCCACTCAAAGTCATCAAACCCGATTGACCCACTAATTACTTGTTTTACTTTCCCTGCATAACCACGACCAATCATGCCATGACTGCGCATCATCGACTTACGATCTTCCATTGAAAGCATGTACCAGTTATCATCACCGTCACGACGCTTGTCCATTGGATAGAAACATACATACTGCGTACGAGGAAGTTCAGGGTATAAGCGTGAACGAACATGAGGATTCTGATAAGGATCTTCATTTGATTCGCCAGCTAAGTAATTTGAAAGCTCAACAACAGACACATAAGAATAAGTAGGAATTGTGTATTCTGCAATCGCCAACTTGTTGAATTTTGCTTCATGTTGCTGCAACTCATCCATTGTTTCACGTAAAGTCATTAACATGAAATCTGCTTTTTGACCAACAATTGAGTAAAACGCATGACTACCTGTTTTTGCTTCATGCACGACATTTAATTCTTCAATAAACTCTAAAAACTCATTTATTGCTGCTGTTCGTTCTTCAGTCGATATCTGTTTCCAAGACGTCCAATCCATTGTACGGAAATCATGTAATGCGTACCAACCATCTAAAGTTTGTGCTGCTTCATTCATGTATGGGACACTCCTTCTAAATAAAAATCTTCAAAACAAGTGTAGCATAAAACCCTTTGGGATTCCTACAATGTCACCATTCAGACATGACGAAGCATGACAAAATCGTGTATGCTTAAAGAAAAGCGGA
>JBFIXW010000139.1:0-5371 GCA_041605715.1 Paenisporosarcina sp. | reverse complement strand
GCGTTATTCCTTTTCTCGAACGGGCCCGTCTTTAGGTGCAAACACAAATGCCGTAATGATGGCACCAATTAAGACAATGAACGGTGCGTAAAAAATCATAAAATCTGTCATAAGTTCTGCCTCCTTTAGGCGTGATTGTCTTTTTTACCACTGACATAGTCTTTATTAAACAAGAATAGACGTAATAATAGATATAGGGATGGTAATAACAATCCTAGCCCCGCGATGAATGCCACGATTAAGGCAATGGCCATCGCCTCATTTGTGAAACTATCGTAAATCGTTAAATACGGATATAACAAGAATGGATAATGTGAAATGCCATACCCAAAAAATGCGAGTGCAAATTGACCGGCTAATAAGCCAAACGCCAATCCATATTTCTGTCGATTCCAAATCAGCCAAACGGTACCTACGAATAGGAGGAATGATAATCCGAATACCCACCATAAATCGAGGATTCGAGAATAATGCTCCGGATTATGCCCTCTTAATTCGAAAATAATGCCTGCAGCTGTAACCATTGTTGGTAACGCCCATATTAAAGCGTATTTTCGTAATAACTCTGTAGCTGATTTGTCTCCGGCTTTATTGGCATACCACGTTAGGAAAACAGCAGATATATATAGAACCGCAACAATACTTAACACCACGATACTCCATGTTAAGGGGCTTGTGAACAGTGCCCAGTAATCGAGTACAGGATTGCCGTTAACCATAGAAATAAATCCACCTTCAGAAATCGTGAGCACTGTTGAAAGTGATGCAGGAATGAATAACCCCGTGATTCCATACATAAATGTATAGCCTTTGTGACCGTTTGTACCGTAAGTTGCAAATGCATAGTACGAACCACGTAATGCGAGTAAGATAATCGCGATACTTGCGGGTACTAAAAGTGATGTCCCATAGTAAAATGCGGTTTTTGGAAAGAACCCAATGACACCAACGAAGAAGAACACAAGAAAGACATTGGTTACTTCCCATACTGGCGATAAATAACGTTGAATTATATTTGTTAAAATATGTTCACGTCTTGTTAACGTATTATAAGCATTGAAAAAGCCAGCGCCAAAATCAATGGACGCAACAATCACGTAACCAAACAAAAACATCCATAAAACCGAAATTCCGATAATCTCAAGTGTCAGTGTCATTCTATGCCACCACCCTGTTCTATACGTCGGTCTTCAATTTCTTGTTCAACTGGATTTCTCTTGAACATGCGTCGAAGGACTACCACACTACCAACCCCAAGTATTAAATACAGTCCTGCAAATAAGACAAGCATGATATCGACTTGGCCACTCGAAGTTGCTGCATCCTCTGTACGCATGATGCCTCGCAGCACCCAAGGTTGTCTTCCGACTTCAGCCATCCACCAACCCGCTTCGATCGCAATCATAGCTAACGGACCACCCGCTACGATTAGCCATCTAAACCACTTGGTTTGTACAAATGACCAGTTTCTCCATTTTGCAAAGACATATAATGCTGATAAGAATGACAGCCCCATTCCAATGGTCACCATAAGGTCGAATAAATAGTGAATGTATAATGGAGGAATTTCATCTTCTGAGAATTGGTCTAGACCAATTACTTCTTCAAACGGATTGCTGTGAGCCAACATACTTAAAGCATAAGGAATTTTGATGGCATACTTCACTTCACCGTCATCCAATATTCCGTACATAATGAGTGAAGCATTCTCTTCTGTCTCAAAATGCCATTCAGCTGCTGCTAATTTTTCTGGTTGATACTCAGCTAGATATTTACCTGAAAAATCGCCAATAATTGCTGCTGCAATTGAGAAGATTAAACCGAGTTTCATAGTTAAGAATAAAGCTTTCTTATGATAAACATGATTCGACCCTTTTAACAAACGGAATGCAGCGATTGACGCCAACACAAATGCTGAAGTCATGTATGCGGTCACGACCACGTGAGCTACTTTCGTTGGCATTGCTGGGTTGAACATGGCTAATAGTGGATTAATGTTGATTAACTCCCCGTTTACTAGGTCAAAACCTTGGGGAGCATTCATAAACGCATTCACAATGGTAATGAATACTGCTGAGAAAGAAGCTCCAATCGCAACAGGAATTAATAAGAGTAAATGCTTTTTCTGATTTTCAAACCGATCCCAAGTATATAAATATATGCCTAGAAAAATAGCTTCAAAGAAAAACGCGAACGTTTCCATGAATAAAGGCAAAGCGATTACATTTCCTGCGAGTTCCATAAAGTTCGGCCACAATAGTGAAAGTTGAAGGCCAATAGCGGTACCGGTAACTACACCAACTGCAACCGTAATAACGAAGCCACGTGCCCAACGTCTAGCTAGTAAAATATAATGTTCATCATTTTTCTTAATACCAACCCATTGTGCAATCATAATCATTAGTGGAATACCTACCCCAATGGTGGCATAAATAATATGAAATGAAAGCGTCAATTCAGTTAAAACACGACTAAAAAATAATGCCTCTTCATTGCCCATTTGACTTCCCCCCTATTAACGGCCGAAAATGCGACCCAGTATCGACAACAGCATGATTGCGGCGACAATCATCACAATCCACATGAGTATTCGTTCTTGTTTCTTATACATAACGTCACCTTCCTTAATTCCTATCATACCTCATTTAGGGTACTTTCAAAAAACATGAAGGGTTCAATTCCTTCTCAGTTGTGAAGGAACTGTGAATACCTGTAAAAAATAGATTGCGAAAGTTTAGAGTATTTTGTATTCTTAATGAATCATACTTAATCTTAGAGGTGCATGCGATGAAAACAAAACGTAAAGTGCTCGCTTATATAACAAGAGGACAAGAACCAAATTTAGAACTACTCGTTTTCGAGCATAAGAATCATCCTGAAGCAGGTCTTCAGGTACCAGGAGGAACGATTGAGGAAGACGAAATGGTTATTGATGCTCTCTATCGAGAGATTGCCGAAGAAACGGGCATCGTGAAAAATCACCTTTCCTTAGTTGGGAAAATTCATAAATATAATTTCTATCCAAATGGCAAGCAAACGGCATATGAACGAAACTTTTTCCATTTACATTATGAAGGCACCCAACAAACTTGGGATCATCAAGTCATGAGTGATGGCTTAGATAATGGGCTTACGTTTCAATTTCGCTGGGAGCCTGTTAAGTTGCTACCGAAACTTGCTGGTGAGCAAGATAAAGCTTTGGAATTGTTGTAATGAAGAGTAAGAGCCTTTGGTCTGTACCGTTGCCGACATAGGTTTAGGAAGATTCAATAATAGTCTAATTATGTAGAGTTAATCTTGTAAGTTTTACACGCAATTTTGTAAGTTTGAAAGATAAAGTTGTAAAAATACACGCTAATCTTGAAAAAGCGGCACGTTAAACTGACTGAGTCAAAAAAACTATGAGCATTACGTTCAAGGATTTAAATTTAAAAAGCGCTTCCCATTTAAAGGAAACGCTTTTTTCATGTTCATTTTATGGTCGATCTTGTTCACGAATATCATCGATTGGTACAAAAATCTCAATATGACGGTGTAGATTTTCAAATACCGCAGGCAGATTTCCACCATATTCTCCATCGAGATTCAATTGAACATGGTCTTCTGCTGTCACTTTAATATGACTCGCTTTTTTGTAAATAACTAACGGGTCATCCAGATGGTTACCCCCAATAGCTAGGGTTGCTAAGCGGATGAATTCTCCAATATGGCATTTTCTCAAGATTAACAACGTGAATTTCCCATCATTAATACTTGAATTGGGTGCTAGTTTTTCAAATCCTCCGACTGAATTCGTCAAACCGATTAAAAACATCATCGCTTCATCTTCAAATATTTCATCATCGTATTCAATACGCAATTTGGACGCTCGAATCGATGGAATCATTTCAATTCCCTTTAAGTAATAGGCTAGTTGACCAAGAACGGTCTTCAATTTACTAGGAACATCATAGGTTAACTCTGTCATTTTACCGCCACCTGCGATATTAATGAAATGACGATTGTTAACGACACCTACGTCTACAGGAATCGAATCGTTCGCAATAATTATATTGACAGCTTTTTCAATATCACGTGGAATACGCAGAGCACGTGCGAAATCATTGGTTGTTCCCATGGGAATCAGACCGACTTTCGGACGTTTTTTAAAACCGCTAATTCCGGTAACTACTTCATTTAGTGTGCCGTCTCCACCTGCTGCAATGACCAGATCAAACCCACGTTCTACTGCATGTTTTGCAGCTTCTACCGCATCGCCTTCACATGTTGTTGCATGACAAGACGTTTCGTATCCAGCTATTTCTAGTTTTTCTAATACTTCTGGTAAGTGTTTTCTAAATAATTCACGTCCGGAAGTCGGATTATAAATAATACGTGCACGTTTCATACACATTTCCTTCCTGCTTTACATATTCATCAATTCATAAGACTTTGCTTCTTCACAAAAAGTTGCATATCCCACGAAAAGAAGCCGTGCAAAGTCTGCCGGCTTCATTTTCTTTATTATAAACCAATGCATACAATCGAACAATTATGACTGTTTTTGCAGGGCTGCGGTAAATTCTTTTCGAATGTCTTCATATACCCACAACCAATATTCTGGTGTCGAGACATATTCATTCGTGATGTTTTTAATGAATTTTTGTTGTTTATCTTTAAAAGTTGGATCTTCAGAAGATGGTAATTCTTTTTTCAACTTCATCACATATTCTTGCAATTTCGGTGCACGGGGTCCCCATTGGCTAATGACTTCTCCATCTTTATTTAAAAGCAAATAAATCGGAATTGAACGGCCACCATTTGTTAAGTAACGATCCATTAAATCCAACGTTTGGTCTCGATACACGACATTCACATCGATACTTGCTGCCTCTGCTATTCGACGTAAAATCGCATTATTCATCATTGCATCGCCACACCAATCTTCTGTAATCGCTAAAATGCGTGGACCTTTTTCTTTTAATAATGAAATAAACTCATCATCTTGAGGGACATGGAATTGTTCATATACACGTTCACTATTTTCTTTATGTTGGTCCATTTCCTCCATGTATGATTGGAGCGAAATGGCTTCATCGAAGTATTGTTTTTCGGTTTTCATACGGTTTCCAACTCCTTTTTAACAGTTTACGCATAAAAAATATAGGAATCAATTTTGAGCTTCAAGTCCTTTTGGCTGTAAGAAATTTGTCGAATACGTTATTGTCCAGAAACCATTATTTTAAAAATATTTTCGATTGATAGGTTTTAGATATATTTTATAGGGGTAAATTTCAACTAGAACACAAGTAAAACAAAAACAAACAATTCGAGGAGGAAACAAAAATGGCAGAGTGGAAAAAGAAATTATTAGCTAGTGGATTTGCAGGCG
>JBFIXW010000138.1:0-5383 GCA_041605715.1 Paenisporosarcina sp. | reverse complement strand
GCTGGGGTTGATGCGATCGGGTTTGTATTTGCCAAAAGCAGACGACAAGTCACTCTCTCACAGGCACAGAAAATGACTGCCGTAGTTCCAAAAGATGTTTTAAAGGTTGGTGTTTTTGTGAATGAAACCTGTGAAACCGTTGAGAAATACGCAAAAGAAGTGCCATTAGATTATGTACAACTCCACGGGGATGAATCGATTGACTATGTGAATTCAATTAGTGTTCCAGTTATTAAAGCCTTTTCCATAGCGTCTAAACAAGATGTTCAAAACGCTTTAACCTATGAGGTAGACCTGTATTTATTTGATACCCCTGGCATCGAGTTTCGAGGTGGTTCAGGAAAAACCTTCGATTGGGGACTATTAAATAGTGAAATTCCCCTTAAAGAAAAAGTGATTTTAGCAGGTGGACTGAATGCAGAAAATGTTCGAGTTGCGATACAAAAAGTACATCCTTATATGGTAGATGTATCAAGTGGAGTTGAGACAGATCAGCGTAAAGATGAAAGTAAAATTCGCGCCTTTATTAGCGCAGTTAGAGATGAGGAGAGATGAGCATGGCGACAACATATAATCAACCAGATGAAAAAGGACATTTCGGCAAATATGGTGGTCGATTTATTCCAGAAACCTTAATGCAAGCAGTTATTGACTTAGAACAGGCTTATGATGAAGCGATAATTGATGAAAGTTTTCAGAAAGACCTACGTTATTATTTAAAAGATTATATTGGGCGTGAAAACCCTCTTTACTATGCAGAGCGTTTAACGAAAAAAATGGGTGGCGCTAAAATTTACTTAAAACGAGAAGATTTAAATCACACGGGTGCTCACAAAATAAATAACACGATTGGCCAGGCATTGCTCGCTGTTCGAATGGGTAAGAAAAAAATCGTCGCGGAAACAGGAGCAGGTCAACATGGCGTCGCAACGGCAACAGTTTGCGCTTTACTCGATCTAGAGTGTGTCGTTTTCATGGGTGAAGAAGATGTTCGTCGTCAACAGCTCAACGTATTTCGCATGGAGTTACTTGGTGCCAAAGTGATTAGTGTTAAACAAGGAAGCGGCACATTAAAAGATGCAGTGAATGAAGCCCTACGATACTGGGTAACAAATGTTGGCGATACCCATTACATTATGGGTTCTGTATTAGGCCCTCACCCCTTCCCTAAAATGGTTCGTGACTTTCAACGTGTAATTGGGGATGAGACTCGTAAACAAATCAAGGAAAAAGAAGGTCGATTACCGGATGCGATTGTCGCATGTATTGGCGGCGGAAGTAATGCAATGGGCATGTTCTATCCATTCATTGAGGATAAAGATGTGAAGTTATTTGGCGTTGAAGCGGCTGGTAAGGGACTTGATACTGAAAAGCATGCGGCAACATTAACGAAAGGTTCCGTTGGTGTGTTGCATGGAGCACTGATGCATCTGTTGCAGGATGAGGCCGGTCAAATCCAAGAAGCGCATTCCATTTCAGCGGGTCTAGATTACCCTGGAATTGGACCCGAACATAGTTTTTTACAAGAAATCGGACGCGTTTCTTATACGTCAGTAACAGACAAAGAAGCTTTAGAAGGTGTGCAATTACTTGCTCGTACAGAAGGAATTATTCCGGCATTGGAAACTGCACATGCTATTTACTATGCTGGTCAGCTCGCTAATCAAATGGAAGCAAATCAAATCATCGTCGTTTGCTTATCAGGAAGAGGAGATAAAGATGTCGTAACAGTTCGCGACGCACTTGGGGGTGGAAATCATGAGTAAACATTTTTTGCAAACAGCGATCGAAGATTGTGTGACTAAAGGTGACCGCGCTTTTATTCCTTATATTATGGCTGGTGACGGAGGACTGGATCGTTTAGGCGAGCAACTTGTTTTATTACAAGAAGCTGGAGCTACCGCCGTTGAGTTAGGCATCCCTTTTTCAGATCCAGTCGCAGATGGACCAACGATCCAAGAAGCCGGAAAACGTGCTCTTGCTCATGGCGTTACATTAAAAGACGTTTTACAAGAAGTGGGACGGTTGAGGAACGAAATACAGATTCCTATTGTATTAATGACGTATTTAAACCCAGTCTTTCAATATGGAATCCAAGAGTTTGCAGAAGCATGTCATACGGTTGGAGTTAGCGGTGTAATCGTACCCGATCTGCCATTAGAAGAGTGCCAGATTCTAAAATCCGACCTAACGAAACATAATATCGCATTAATACAGCTTGTCAGTTTGACGAGTCCACTTGACCGTATTCAGCGAATTGCCAAAGCATCTGAAGGGTTTTTATATGCAGTAACAGTTACCGGTATTACAGGTGCTCAAAATGACTTCGCAGATAATCTACAGGAACATTTAGCTTTATTGAAAAAATTTAGTTTAGTTCCTGTAATGGCTGGATTTGGAATTTCAACACCCTCCCAAGTTCGAGAAATAAGTCAACTTGCTGATGGGGTAATTGTCGGAAGTAGAATCATTGAGGCTCTTCACTCAGGGGATCACAAGGAAATTCGTGAATTAATCAGAGAGTCAAAAAATCACTAGAATGAATTTGTGCATTGCACCTAAATGTAAGATTTGTAAGATTAAAGGTGAATCGAAAATTTGTCCTGCCTTTAAATGACATGCTACTCTAACATACAGACATAAAATCTAAAAATCATTTGGGCTACTTTGACTATTCTAAGTCATCATAAGCATCAAGACTGAGTCCTAAAACTTCATAGAGGTTAAATATAGACGTACTTAATACAATTGATTTAGAAGAAATGAAAGCAGGCCATGTTTTTTATCGATTTCAAAGCCACGATGCTTATTTAAATAATTTATCTCAATCTGACTTAGATAATAATTAACAAGTATTGATTTGGAAGCATGCGAAATCTCCCTAAAGGACAAGCGTTGATATAAAGGGATTAGCGAGGAAAAAAAGCCATCTATCCGCTTAGTAAATAACTTTGAATATTACCTAGCTAAAGGTGATTTTCACACACAAACCATTCTTCACCAATTCCAAAAAGACTTATCTTCATTTAATAATCCTGATTCTTCAATTCGCACATGGGCTCATGTGGAGTGAGCATTATTCAAACCGGATGCTGATTTTCTAAAAGAATTTGAATCCACAGCTGATGACTTAGTCATGAACGCAAATTTACTTTCTGTTTGTGCCTATTCATCCGACCATTTATCACCGGACTTAAATAATGTTTTTGAGCAAGTCCATCATTATGTCATGACAGATGAAACACTTTTAGAATCTGTACTTTATGATAAATGATCATTTTACAACTTAAGATAATATGTAAATTTGCTAGGAAGTTTCGATACTTGCTAGTTTTTTTATTCTATAAGTTTTGACCTTTACATATCATGAATTTTTATTAAAAATAAGGATTTTAGAAACAATTGCCATCAAAATGAAATTTGTTTGTCTCCAAATTTTAGGTGTGTGAATTCAAAATTAGGGTATACCTAGAATATGACTTAAATTTGATTGTTGGAGGGATTTTTTATGAGAAAAAAGGGAAATAGTGGTTCATTACTTTTTGCAGCACTAGCAGCTGGTGCTTATGCGTACTTACAAAAACCAGAAAACCGTGAAAAAGCGATGGTAGCATTCAATAACTTAAAAACCAAAGCAAACGCATATATGTCTAATCAAAACGTGAAAAATTCACAAATGACAAAGACAGGTTATTCAGACCCTACGGATCCAGATGATAACCGCATGGTAGAAGAAGGCGCCATGACAAGTGTTCAATACTACAACGAAGGCGTTCAAGGTGCTGAAAAGAAAAAGGAAGCAAACGCTGCTTTCCCGAAATCACAAAAGAAAAAATTGCCTGAAACGGCAGAGTCATTACCGTCAGACAACAACGATTCTCCAGCGAAACAAGAAAATGCAGCAAGAGATACATTCGGTAAACAATAAATCTATGAGGTGAAAACCGATGAATTTATTTAAAAAAGAATATGATAAAGAAAAAGAAGATCGTAAAAAAAAGAATGAACATACAAAGTTAAAATTATCTTCTAATGACATTTCATCTGAAAAAAATGAAAATACCGAAACAATTGCGACTGAAAATCGCATCAATACTGAAGGTTTATAAAAGAAACGCACGCACATTAGATTCCATCCTAATGTGCGTGCGTTTCTTTCAATTCATTCTAACTTTATCGATGCATTAAAATATACATATAAAGGTTATAAACTGCTGGTATTAATAACGCTAAAGCAATACAAATAGTAGCTGCTAGTTTCGATTGCTTGGTTACCCGCTCATCACCTTTACGTAAAGATTCAAAAAATGTAAGAGTAAAATAAAAACAAGCTATCATGAGAATTGGTGTAAGCACACCTAACCAGGTTCCTGTGTTCAATATTTCTAAATTCGACATCTAATCTACCCCTCTTAAAGTTTGTCTAGATTGTGATACTACTTTTGCTGAATGACTTCTACTGGAGTTTTAAGACTTCGTAGTTTCTGATCAATTCTAATTTTAGTTTGGACATCTAAAATTCCACCTTGAACCAATTTCAACTGGTTATTATCTTGAAAGTATATGATGTAGTAAGGCTTAAGGTCAAAATTGTCTTCATTATCAAAGTATTGAACACTTTGAACATCTGCCCAAGAATACGTTTTCATTTCTTTATCGAAAGGCAATCGATGTGTAATGGTATCATCGGTTAGAGATGTGAAAGATAGGGAAGCTCCATAAAATAGGACCCCTGATGCGATTGTCAATAAAAGAGCAATTGCAATTGTGACCGGTTTAATGTGTTTCAGCCAAAGTACTAACAGTCCTAAAAGAAGTGAAAGTAGAGATAAACCAACTAAAATAAAGTTAATTCTCGGTAAGTAAATGACCCAATTTGAACGATTAAAGTACACCGTTTCTCCTACCACCAATGGTGCAAAAAGAATTAAAAGTGGTGAAAATACAACCAAACATAGCGCGAACACCATAAAGATATGGCGTGGTTCCCCTCTGTTACTCAATATAATTCCCCCATATATGGTCGATTCCTACTAGTACTTACGTTTACCATATGTCATTGGTTTCGATAATTGGCAGATTTTGTACGGGGTACTCTCTCAATCTTGATTGGTGTCAGAATTAATTATAGGTTCTTTCATTTCCCTCTCACTATACCGTTTACCAATAACTGAGTTGTTAATCCCGAACCTCACTGCATTTTCAATAATGATAAATAAAACAAACGCACCAATGAAAAACATGATAAGCAATTCCATCTCATAACCTCCGTCTTAAATAGACTAAAACTCAATTGGTTATTTAGCAGTCAATTGTTTAAGTAAGTCTTTTTCAATATATTCATTGGTAATTAACTCTTCGTCAATCAGCTTTTTATACCCCG
>JBFIXW010000137.1:0-5414 GCA_041605715.1 Paenisporosarcina sp. | reverse complement strand
TATAATATAACAACACTTGATATGCTTTGTTTTCCATTAAAGTTAACCACCTTACATTTATGCTAATTCAATCAATAAATATAGCATAAAAGACAAGATAAATCAATGCTAGTTCTAATAAATGATTATATTAAAATCTATTGCTATGAAAGAATATTTTGAAAGTAGGTTATTTTAGGTTTAACAGATAATGAGGTATGGGTAAAGAATAATAAGTCGCGCGAAAGTTGTCCTATTTTATCGAAATTTGAATAAAATAATTTAGTTAAAAAGTAATCTTTTTGACTAAGACCTTCGTTAGCTTATTGAATACCATTTGAAAGGGAGGATTTATCATGGCACAAAAGTTCGTTAAAGTTTTAGGAATTATTTTTCTTATTTTAGGAGTAGTAGGATTCATTCTACCAATGCCAGACATTTTTCATTTAACACCAGTTCATAATATCGTTCACTTAGTATCAGGCGTAGTTGCACTTGTTATGGCTAGAACAGTATCAGGGGCTATTTTATTCGCAAAAGTTTTTGGTGTCATTTATTTATTAGTGGGGATTTTAGGATTGTTTGTAGATAGCTTTATCGGCATTCATTTCTTGCCAGCTGATAATATTTTACACTTTGTAATTGCATTTGCTTCATTGTATGTAGGTTTCGCAGCTCCAAAAACACACCATAATCATGTATAAGAAGCTTCAAATTTAAAAGCCTATCCGTTCTGTATATTTACAGAGCGGATAGGCTTTTGTTTATAAATCCTTTTTAATGAATCCCAGTTCAATATGAATTGGGTTTTTTCTTTTATCATAAGCCATTAGTATATCCCCAAACAATAAACACAAGATAACTTTATAAATACCTTATATTTGAATTATTGATAAGCATCTCGTAAAATGACTTCATTCTAAATTGAGTGAAAGTGGGTGTGCGATTGTTTGGCTTCAATGACATATGGAAGTTTTTCTTTTCCTTTTTCCTTGTTTTGCCTCTAGTAACGATTCTGCATCAATTAGGGCATATGTTTTTTGCGCGTTTGTTTGGGGGCAAAGTCAATATGCATATAGGTTCAGGGAAGGTTTTAACGAAATTTGGTCCGCTACATATTCGAAGACTATATTTTTATGATGGTTGGTGTGAATATGTGTCAATAACAAAACACCGCAAGAGATGGAAATTAATACTCGTTTATTTAGGTGGATCATTATTTAATTTAGCTGGGATCTTACTATTGAATGGATTGATTTTAGTGAGAGAAATAGAACCTAGCATTTTCTTATATCAGTATGTGTATTTTTCGTTTTACTTCATCTTTTTTTCTTTGTTTCCGATTTGGCATGGAGAAAATCCAAGCGATGGAATGGCGGTTTGGAACCTCATTCGAAACAAACCTTTTAAAAACAATCCGATGATGTGAATAAGCGATGTGCTCAGCAAAGTTTGATTGGTTGTGACGAGGGTAAATAAGGAATGTGTGAAAAAATGAATGATGTTGAAATCAAGTATTTTGGGAGGAATAAACATGACAAAGAAAATATTAATGGTATTAACAAGCGCAGACACAATGGGTGATGACAAGCCAACAGGTACATGGCTTTCTGAATTCTCTGATGCCTATTTAGCTTTTATTGAAGAAGGATATGAAGTAACAATCAGTAGTATTAAAGGCGGAAAAGCACCGGTCGATCCAGGGAGCATTGATGAAAACACGACGAAAGAAACGTTGGATGCTGAGAAGTATTTAGCAGATACAGTTTCTGTTGATGATGTAAATATGGATGATTATGATGTTCTATTTTTACCAGGTGGTCATGGGACAATGTTTGATTTCCCTGAAAATAAAAAGCTTCAACAATTACTCCGTGAGTTTTACGAGGCAGACCGCTATGTCGTGTCAGTATGTCACGGTCCTGCAGGATTAGTAGGAGCAACGTTATCGAATGGCGAACCACTTGTTAAGGGGAAAAAAGTGAGTGCATTTACTGATGCGGAGGAACGAGATACTACGTTTGATACGCTAATGCCGTTTTTATTAGAAAGTAAATTACGTGAACTCGGAGCTACTGTTGAGACTGCTCCGAATTGGTCAGAGCAATCTGTAGTGGATGGCAAACTAATAACAGGCCAAAACCCGCAATCAACACCATTAGTTGTGAAAGAATTAATTAAAAAATTAGGTTAATGTTAAGCGCTAGATTCTTGGGAATCTAGCGCTTTTTTACACCAAAGCTTAACGGCGAAGGGGTGTGCGTGAAAAAAATGCAGGAGCAATAGAAGTGGATAAGCTGTATCATCGATAAGCGTATGACATTGAAAAGAGAGTCCAGTCAGTCATCTTTCATGACTTATATGGACTCCCTTGTATTTTTTAATGTGAAAATAAATCGGTTGAATGTTTTACATGTTTCTTTGTTTCAGGTTCAACGAAATGCTTGGCTGAATTAATTGCGATTGGTGCTTCACCAAATCCACATGCGATTAATTTTACTTTACCAGCATACGTGTTACTGTCTCCTACAGCGTAGACACCAGGAAGTGTAGTCTCCATCATCGAATTGACAACGATTGACTGACGCTCCATCTCCATGCCCCACTCTTTCATTTTCCCGATCGAAGAACGGAAACCGTAATTAACGATTACATGATCAGCAGGTAACAATTCAACTTCCCCCTCAGAACTACGAATAGCTACATGAGTGAATGCTTCGTCTTTGGGTTCAAAATGATCGACAACATATGGTGTTTTCACTACTACTGAAGACTGACGAAGTAGTTCTAAGCTATGTTCATGCGCGCGGAATGAATCTCTGCGATGGACAAGGGTTACGCTTTTCGCGATTGGCTCGAGCATTAATGCCCAGTCTACTGCAGAATCTCCGCCACCAAAAAGAACAACGTCTTTTCCTGCGAAAGTACCCATATCGTCAACAAAATAATGAAGTTGCTTTCCTTCATATTTTTCAGCTTCTTCCAATTCTAAACGTTTCGGTTCGAATGCACCGTTACCATTTGTGAAAATGACTGTCTTCGAAAGATGTAGGCCTTCGTTCGTTGTTAATTGCCAAGTTCCATCTTCCAATCTCACTAAATCTTCAACAGATTCACCGTTTACAATAGTTGGTGCGAAAATAGAAAGTTGTTCAGACAAATTGTCTACTAAATCTTTCGCTCGGATTTTTGGGAAACCAGCTACATCGTATATATACTTTTCTGGATAAAGCGCTGTTAATTGCCCACCGATGTTTGGTAAGCTTTCAATAATTTTCACTGACATTTGTCGCATCCCGCCATAAAAAGCTGTAAATAATCCCGCAGGACCTGCTCCTACAATCGTTACATCATAAATTTTCAAGTATATTCACTCCTAATTTAAAATCAGACTACTTTGAGTTTACCACTTGTCAATCAAATATAAATAAGAATTTGTTTGACTTCAGTCTAAAGAATGAGAAGAATTCAAATTACTATTTCTACAATACTATAATACTGTAAATTCATGTTGAAATAAAAGGGATAAATTTACTTTTTCTAGAATCCATTCAATAGAATTCATCAATGTTAATGGCGGAATTCGGTCTAATTTTATTGAATTCTAGAGATTGGCCACAGCATTTAAATTGAACTCTCAAAACGAAGATTTCAGGTGTTCCAGTACATCTGGATGGACGCATACTTGGAATTATTGAGTGAGTTGGTGAGAAAATGGTGAACTGTTATCGAATGTAATTACTACACAGGGGAAATTCAATTCAGTCTCTTTTAATTCTGTTTTGCTTCTTTTCAATGAATTGAAAAAATAAGAGTTCAAGTCAATTTCATGTTAAGATGGTGAAATTAGATTTTGAACGGAGTCGACTTACCTTATGAAAAATAATATGATTATCGGTTTATTTTATATAATCGGATTAAGTTTTTTAGCTTTAGGCATTAGTGTCATGATTTTAGCAGACCTAGGAGCTGGTGCATGGGATGCTATGTATGTTGGACTATCTGATCACACCGGCTTATCGGTCGGCACATGGATTTTGCTGATTGGTATTTTTCTTATCCTATTAAACAGTTTGATTTTAAAGAAAATGCCTGAATTTTTATCAGTCATCACGATCTTGATTATTGGCTCTCTGATTGATTTTTGGTTAATAATTGTGTTCTCATCATTTTCACCAGAAGATTTTGTTCTTCGGGTTTTAATGTTTATCGGTGCGATTCTCATTATTGCACTTGGGATAGCAAGCTATTTACAATCTAATTTTGCGCGCAACCCAATGGATACACTAATGATGGCTATCCAATATCGAACGGGAAGAAGTTTAGCTTTCTCAAAAACGGTTATGGAAGTAACGGTTTTAATTATTGCTTTACTTCTTGGTGGTCCTATTGGCATTGGGACATTTATCGTCACGTTTTCAATTGGACCTCTAATTCAATTATTTATCGGACCAATTACAAGGTTTAGAACCTATCTTTGCACAGATAAAATAGGGAAACCAGAAGCATCTAATTACTAAAAAGCAGCAATTTTAATGAGGCAATTCAAAAAGTACAAGTAGTTTTTCTAAGCCACTCTATCTCAATTCATCGAGAAAGAGTGGCTTTTCTTCAATAATGGACCTATAAAAGAATCAGTGATTTTCTTTACAAAAAAACTTGTTGTTATGAAGCTAGCGTAGCGATGGAGAAAGGAACAGTCGACTAATTCATAAGGTTATCCTTTTTCTATTATGTAGTTCAGACGTTTTTATTTAGTATGTTTAGGGAATACTAATGAGAATACATTCAATTTGAGGAGGAGATTATATTGACAAAAAAAGATGATTTTCCCGAATTTGAACCTGACCATGTGAAGAAAGAAGAACATGAAAATCAGAGAGAAAAGATTGACGAGAATGAAAAACATGAAAACGAACAGACACATAATCATGAATTTGAACAACATGAAAATGATTTGAATATGACAAATTCCTTTGAAGTGGATCAAAATAATCAACTACAATCTTCAAAACAAGAAACCGATTTGAATAACCCTGCAACTGACATTGCGAATAAACAAGGTAGAAACTTCAATGCGTAGAGGATAGATCGAAGTTCTTAATTGAACTACATTTTTAAATTGCTAATTCAAAACCATTGCGTATGGACCAGCTTTTTACTTGCCAAACAACACTACAAATACAACCTCGTTTAAGGGGAATAGGTATACAGCAAAGTCGTCAATAGAGAATATAAGTCCTTGGCTTTATTGGCAACGTAAGTTGTTAGCGATACCTTACCGCATATTTGGTGAGATCTTTTATTTATGTTAAGACGTTAAAACCCGATATTAGGTTCTAACGTCTTTTAACTGTGCATTATGATGAATAGGGGGTTACCAAATGGATGCCTATCAACTACTTGCTAGTACAGTAAAGATATCAAGCAAAAAC
>JBFIXW010000136.1:0-5432 GCA_041605715.1 Paenisporosarcina sp. | reverse complement strand
TAAAAAAACGTTAGAAGAATATTTAGAGTTATAGAGTATATAGCTAGGGTCGATCAGTAATTTCTAATCAAAAATGGGTGGAGAAATTGATTGGTTTTATCCACTTAGTACTTCTAAAATGATTGAAAGTAAATGCCATGAACCTAGTGTTCATGGCATTTCAGGCTGTAGACAAATAGAGAATTTTGATTTCCATTTTTGCGGACGCTTTCCGCGGACAAGACTTCAGCCGCTTCCTTCGCGATGCTCAGTCCAGGGCCTTTAGTTCTTGCACCTGCCGCTTCGCTTTGGGTGCACAAACCATCTGCTGATTCCGCTGGAGTCGCAGCTTACATTCCAATCAACTGAAATCATTGTAACTATTAATATGAAATTGTTATTTTTGATCGTTAAAGGTTGTACATTGGATTTTATTACTTTCTAGTCCACCTAATCCAAAATAGGTCATTTAGGCAAAACAATTACATCTTCCACTCCAAAAAAGTTGGAGAAATTTATCAAGCATATTGTGCACATTACTGAAATGCCATGAACCACTGTTCATGGTATTTTTGTTGTAAACATTTTTCACATTGCTACAAAATAGACTACAGAAATGAAAATCAGTCTCTTCTTTAAAGAGGAGGTGTCTATTATGTATTTAAACTTAAAGAGGTAGAGAATAATTATTTCCTTTTTCTCTACCAGTAAAATGATTGTAGTGGAAGGCGTCAGAAAAGACAGGACCAAATTTTCTTTGTTCCGGGTCTTTCCAGCGGGAATAGCGTGTCCAGGTGAGACCCCACAAGAGCTTGCGATGAGGAGGCTCACGGACCGCCCGCGGAAAGCGTCCGCATGAAATGGGAATTAGTAATTGCACCAGATTTGTTTTTATATAAAAATATAAAAAAGGAAATGCCCTAAAAGTCAATTTCAAATGACTTTTTAGACACTCCCTCTTGCTCAACCTTATCGATTATCAATTGTTTCTGGATACATATCGTGATTCATTAAACGATGTGCAGCCATTTCTTCGTATTTAGTACCTGGCTTGCCGTAATTAGTATAAGGATCAATACTAATCCCTCCACGAGGGGTGAATTTACCCCACACTTCTAGATATCGAGGATCCATTAACTTCACTAAATCATTCAAAATAATATTCATGCAATCTTCATGGAAATCGCCATGATTTCTGAAACTGAATAAATACAATTTGAGCGATTTACTTTCAACCATTTTCACATCAGGAATATAGCTTATATAGATCGTCGCGAAATCAGGCTGGTTTGTAATCGGGCAAAGAGATGTAAATTCTGGACAATTAAACTTCACGAAGTAATCACGATATTGGTGTTTATTATCAAATGATTCTAATACACCTGGATTATAAGAAAAATCATATTGTACGTTTTGGTTTCCTAACAGACTAATATCTTGCAACTCTTCCTTTTGACGACCACTCATGGTTCGTTCCTCCTTTTTAAACACCGCGTTTGTTCCCCCATAAAAGAGCATGTAATTGAGGCAATACTTTAGCATCGTTCATCACAACTGACTTCATCGATCGATCAATTAACCATTCAAATCGTTTTAGTAAATTAGAGACTAACGACTGATCATCCATCGTTAACACATCGTCATTCCCAATCTGTAAAAAGAAAGGAACTCCTGGGTAACGCAAATGAATCATTTCGGCATAGCTAAAATCATCTTCATCAAAAATAACGACTTTTAAGCTTATATTTGAGTTTTTAAGTTTTTCAATAAAAGCATCGAGCTTATCAAAATCAGTGACCATTTTTGAACTTGGTGGCTTAGGTGAAATGGTTACCTCATCAATGGATAGTAACCAATCTTGCCAAAATGAACCTTGTGTTTCAATCGCCACTTTCCAACCTTGCTCGTGACATTGAATTACTAATTCTCCAAGTCCTTTATGAAGAGCGGGATTCCCACCAGAAATCGTAATGTGCGAAAAGGCATCTCCACCGACTTCTTTCAAAGAATGGACAATGTCTTCGGCTTTCATAGCAGTACTTTTACCCGTGCCATCCCACGTGAATTTTGAATCACACCATGAACATGAATAGTCACATCCACCTGTGCGAACAAACATGGTTTTTTGACCAATTACCATACCTTCACCTTGTATCGTTGGACCAAAAATCTCCATTACTGGTATTTTCATAATAAGTCCTCCGGTTTGGGACGATATACGACATAACTTGTCGGTGTTTCACGAACGAAAACCTGCAAACACTTCGGTTGATGAGGACGTGTTTTTAGATGATTAGAAATTGTCGTCCACACCTGTTCTGCGATACGTTCCGTTGTAGGAAACGTCTGCTTAAATTCAGGGTGTTCATTCAAAACAGTATGATCATAGCGTTTATGAACTAAATTTTTTAGTTCTTTAAAGTCGATCAAGAACCCCATATCATCTAATTCATCGCCGGCTATTGTGATGTTGAAAAAATACGTATGTCCATGCATGTACTGACAGTTTCCCGCATCCGCATGTGGAATGAAGTGAGCTGCAGAAAGATGCATGTCTTTATTTAATTCGTATCGATACGAATGTTGAGTTTGAGGATACATTTGTTGCATCATGTTAAATCACTTCCTTGCTTCTCTTCAAGGTAAGTGGCTAATCCGTTTGCGCGCAGTATACAAGATGGGCAAGTACCGCAACCATCACCACGAACGCCTTCATAGCAAGTTAAGGTATTGTTTCGAATAAATTCAAGTGCATCTAACTCATCTGCCAGTTTCCAAGTGGCGGCTTTATCCAACCACATGAGCGGTGTATGGAATTCTAAAGAAGAATCCATCGCTAAGTTAATCGAAACGTTTAAAGCCTTTACGAAAACATCGCGACAATCTGGGTATCCACTGAAATCTGTCTCACAAACGCCGGTAATAATGTGACGTGCACCAATGGATTGAGCGTAAACTGCTGCAAACGACAGGAATAAATGATTTCTGCCAGGCACGAAAGTTGAAGGTAATTCTCCATCTTTACCTTCTGTCACTTCAATGTCACTTCTTGTAAGTGCGTTAGCAGAAAGTTGGTTAATTAAACTCATATCCAAAAGTTTGAATGGAACATTCAGCTTTTCAGCTATTTCTTTAGCACAAGTAATTTCTTCTATATGTCTTTGTCCGTAGTCAAAGGTAACGGTATATACTTCTTCATATTGAGTTAAGGCCCATAATAGACATGTCGTGCTGTCTTGACCACCACTAAATACGACAACTGCTTTTTCTTTTTTCATCTCTCAGTTCTCCTTTGGAAGAATGAGTATTCGACTTCTCCAGGTTAGGTGGACAGAAATAGGTTAAATAACCTTCTGATATTTGTTTAATCAAAACAAAAAAACTGCATAGCAAATCGACAGTTTTCACCTTAGTTTTTTATAGAGGGAGTTTGCGAACCTCTTTCTATTTAGTTACATCGTAAATAGTAGCACAAATGAGCCTTAGATGATAGAAAAAAATAGACCGCCAACGTGATGTAACCACGTTTGACGGTCTTTTTATAATAATTATAAGATAGGTGACAATAAGCGCGAGAAGGATTCTTTCATTTTAATCATTCTTGTGCGTTCATTATAAAGATCCATCGTCAGTTCAGTTGAAAGGAGCATATCTTGCTCAAATAATTCGGCCAACTCACGTGAAGTTTCACGATCATAGATAAATGCATTTACTTCAAAGTTTAATTTAAAGCTTCGAACATCGATATTTGCAGTACCAACGGTGGACGCTTCATTGTCAACGACAATCATTTTTGTGTGCAAGAAGCCGTTTTCATAAATATAAACTTTTGCACCTGCTTTTAATAATTGCCCTACATACGAATACGTAGCCCAGTACACAAATGCATGGTCCGGCTTATTTGGAATCATAATTCGTACATCAATTCCTGATAAGCAAGCGATTCGCAATGTATCCATAAAGCTAGCATCCGGAATGAAGTACGGTGTTTGAATATAAATATAGTCCTTGGCCATCGCCATTAACTTCAAATAGCCATTTTTAATTTGTTCCCATTCTGAATCAGGACCACTTGAAACAATTTGTATACCAACTGAACCCTTCAAAGGGATAGCGGGGAAGTATCGATCTGAGTATTCAATATCTGAAATAGTAGAAGCTTGATTCCAATCCAAAATGAAACGAGTCTGAAGGGGGTGAACAGAACTACCTTCAATTCGTAAATGAGTGTCTCTCCAGTAACCGAATTTCCGGTTTAACCCAAGGTATTCATCGCCAACGTTGAAGCCACCAATGTATCCGATTCGTCCATCGATTACGACGATTTTGCGATGATTTCGATAATTTAGTCTAGGATTAATGAGTGGCATAACAGAAGGAAAGAAAGCTTCTACTTCTCCACCTAAATCAACCAGTTCTTTAAAATGTCTTTTGCGTATACCTCGAGATCCCATGTCATCAAATAAGAGGCGAACTTTTACACCCTGTTTCGCTTTGCGAATCAGAACATCATGAATACGTTGACCTAAACTATCTAAACGGAAGATATAGTATTGAACGTGAATATGATCCTTCGCCTGTTCCATATCCTCTATTAAGGCATTAAACTTGGCTTCACCATCATTGAATATTTGAACAGCATTATCTTGAGTTAACACCGCGTGATTATTACGGAGATGCATATTAATTAAATCTTTATAATCTAAAGCGTCGTCCAGTCGGAATTCAAAAGTACCTTGTTCAATAGCATCTAACTGATAATCTATTAATTTATCAATTCCAATTTTGTCGCGGCCTTCCCAGCGGAATAAATGTTTCTTCCTTAATTGTCGGCCCAAAAGTAAATATATAAGGAATCCGAGAATTGGAATAAAAAATAACACCATTAACCACGCCCATGTAGATGAAGCGTCACGACGCTCTAAAAAAATTAAAACGATTGCTAAAAATATATTTAACGTGATGATAGCTGTTATTCCAATACTGATTATATTCGCAATCATTAGGATCCTCCTGATAACTTACTTCTCATTTTTATAAGTATAGCTTATCGAAAACAAAGAAAGAAGAGTATCTCCTATCTTTGGTAGTCAAGCTAAATTTAGTTTACCTCAAATGTTAAAATGACAAACTTCTTTACCGTATTCTTGGAAAATATGCTCACAGTCTGAAACAAAACACAACTTGCGTCCGTCCTCTACTCAGCCTCCAGACGGATAAATTTGGAAGTCACTTCTGTTAAAGTAAGGATTATAGACAAGGTCAAGGAGGAATTAATATGTTCGCAATATTAAACCAAGTGAGGTTATATCAATGGATGAGACAGTAAAGTTAAAAAAAGCTACCCAACATTTATGGACATTTACAATCAGTAAATTAATTTCAACTTTTGGAGTTAGCGTGTTTACCTTTGGAATAAGTTTTTATATATTATCGATCACGGGTTCTGCGAC
>JBFIXW010000135.1:0-5544 GCA_041605715.1 Paenisporosarcina sp. | reverse complement strand
TTAAAATTCAATTGTTTCTGGTGGTTGACCACTTTTGTTCATCAATCGAATGCTTTCAGGTTTCACAACAAGGATCACTAATTCTGGATCTTCTGGTCCATCAAACCAGTTTTTCATATGATCGTTCCAGATTTTTTCTTTAAGGCTTTCGTCTGTACTTTCGCTGACTTTCCCTTCGATTTCCAGGAAAGCATCGCCAAACCCTTCACCCTCATATCCAATTAGAATATGCGTGTAAGGATTCGCTTCAATGTCTTCGACTTTATGTGTATTTTTGTTCGTCGGTGTGTATAGGGTGAAGTCTTCATTGTAAAATGTCATGTACCTTGAATGTGGTTTGTTACTTTTCACTGTTGCCATTGTACCGATACGGCTTTCATTTAAAATGTTCAATGCTTGTTCTTTACTCATTTAAAAATCAGCTCCTTTTCAAAAGTATTCCTTTCACGGGAGCCAATTAAACATACGAATGCGCTGTTATTCTTTTATATAACGATAAAGGATATCGTCATCAGTATCTGGTGATCCCCGACCATCGGTATTATTCGATACAAAGTATAGATGTTCGCCATCTGAAAAGACATCTCGAATTCGACCATAGCCTGTTATGGTTTCTTCAATTTCAGCCGTTTCACTATTCACAACCAAAACACCTTCTCCCCGTAAGGCAGCTACGTATAGCTTTCCTTGATGGAACGTCATACCCGATGGAGCCCAGGTTGTATTTGCACCCGAATGCAGCAAGGGGGATACAAGCCCTTTTCCTTGTTCACTTCCTTCAATAAGCGGCCATCCATAATTATTGCCTTCTTCAATTCGGTTAATCTCGTCTTTCGCGGATTGACCGTGTTCCGAGGCAAACATGTCGCCGTTTTCATTCCAAGCAATTCCTTGAGGGTTACGGTGACCCATGCTGACAACTGACCACGTGTTATCTTCATTTAACCGCATAATTTTCCCGTTTTTAGAAGTAGTGTCTTGTGCAAGTTTCGGATTTGAAGCATCACCGATTGTCACATATAATCGGTGATTCGGACCAAGTTCTAATCTTCCACCATGATGAACATTACCAGTTAAAATGTCATCTAAAAGTATGGCTGTTTCTATCCATGTATTGCCTTCTAATTTTAAGGTAACGACACGGTTATATGGTTTGCCATCTAAATCGTACGTGTAATAAGCGAAGGCTTCCTGCGTTTCATCAAAATTAGGCTTTAATACAAAGCCTAGCAGTCCCGCTTCGGACACCTTAGCAAGAGGAGAGGATAATTTGACTTGCTGATGCGTTACATCCCCATTAGCTGTAACCCACGCAATGGTTCCATCTCTTTCAGAAATAAAGAATTCTTCCCCATGTTTATTAATTGACCATGGTATTTGGAGGTTTTTAGCCACTTCTTGAACTGATTTTTTGACATCAGTATTAGTTGAAAAATCAAGATACCCACATCCACTAAGTAAAACCAACGATGTAAATAGAATAATTATATTCTTCATAAGTTAGCCCCTCTTTCTCTACTTCTCTTTATTATACTGAATAGTCAATTGCATGACTTATAGCAACATTTTGTTTAAAGAATTTCACCCGTGGTATACATCTATTAACATGAACTGAAGGAGGAATTGCATTGACGAAAGATAATGGATTTACAGACAAACTTAAAGGTGAATTTAATCAAGCTAAAGGTGAAGCTAAAGATCAGTTTGGAGATGCTACAGATAATCAGCGACTTCAGGCAGAGGGTAAGGGAGATAAGGTAAAAGGGAAATCTCAAGAAGAGCTTGGCGAATTAAAAGATCGACACACGGATCGCACATAAGTAAACAAAAACAGTTGCTCTCTTTAGTTGAGGGCAACTGTTTTTACGTTAATATAGCGATTGCTTGTTGTAATGTTGGCAAATATGTCGATGTGTTCAATTCTCGGTTCTTAAGGAAATGTGTATGCACCGGTTTGACGCCAACAATATATGATTGAATGCCCATGATTTGTAGTGTTTCCATAAATGATTGGAAGGAAGAGATGCCAATATCCGTAATCTGATCAATTCCATTAAAATCAAAAATGACAATTGTGTAATCTTGGTCATATAATATTGCTGCAAGGCGATCTTCGGTGTTTGAAATTAACTCTTGATCAAAGTAACCAAATAAAGGAACGAGTGCAATTTTTTTGGATAGCCCTATAACGGGGGCAGATAGTTGTTTAATTTGTTTTAGTTGGGATTCCGCTAACTCTTTTTGTGATAATAACTCGAAATCTACAGTAGCCAGTCGATTTTGGTGTTCTTGAACAACATCCATAATCTTTTCTAACTTATGGCCAATTGCATAACATTGTAAAAAACCTTTATCTTCTTTCCAAGTGATTGAAACAGCAAAAAGCTCATAGCTATTATCTTCTGTTTTCAAGGTAACTTCAATAGATTTATACAAATCGTCCTCTAGTAAACGTTGTTTTTTCCCATAGCTTCCTTCATCCAAAATATCTGTGAAAGATTGGATATCTCCAAAGACTCTTTTAGCAGATGTTGATATTTCCATCACATGAAATGAGCGATCAATAACAAACGTAGGAAATGGAAGTTCTTTAATTATATTCATGCATATTACCCTCTTCCATTTCATTCATCCACTTTAGTAACTCTTCAAAGTCACTGACCATCTTTGTTTTTGGAGATGCATATTTCAATAAGTCATAAGAAGACAATAATCTACTACCCACAAGAATTTGAGGATGACTATTTATCGCTTCTAAGGCATCTACATATTCTTTAAGTTGATCTAAGTGATGAATGATGGTTAACGATATTCCAATTACATCAGGAGAGAAACGCTCAGCCGCTTCAACTGCATAATTTAGTGGCAAATTAGCCCCCATAAACCGCACATTCCAACCTTGTTGCTCAAATACATGGGCTGCCATCTTCATACCTAAAGAGTGTTGTTCTTTCTCTACACTAAAGAACATAGCTTTCTTAGACGAATCCGTTAATGGTTTCTTCATCACTACACTATGGAATTTAGCGAGTACAAAATCACAGGTGGAAGTCGCTAAATGTTCATCGGCCACCGTAATTTCATCCTCTTCCCACATACGTCCAATCTCTTGCATCGCTTTGGTTACATAATTTTGATAAATAGACGCAACCGTGGTTTGATTCGAATAGAGTGTTTCTAGCATTTGAAATGCTTCGTTTGATTGGCCATCAAGAAGGGCAATTGCTATATTTTTTGGGGTCATTTCTTTCACCTCAGTCCGTCAACTTTCGACTACTGAATTGCCTGAATTCCTAGTAGTAGAATATTTTGGTATTTAGTTGCTAGTGGATCCTTACTCGTCTCTAACTGATCATGAATCCGTTGAAAATTATCAATCACATGATGCTTATTCATCCCGCGAGCAGTCAGTAGGTTGGTGAGCCAAATTGCATAATTTGAAAACACTTCTGGCTGACCTAATTTTGCAGCTGTATCTAAATGGTCGAAATGATGATGATTATCTTCGTAGCACCGTGCTTTTCCCGCTTCTCCAAAACGCTCCAAAATGTCTGGATACGCTTCGTAAATTCCAATGACAACTTGATCAATCACTTTTTCTCTGATTTGTTGGTTCATGTTGCCACCACTTGGTATTTCGATACTTTCGGAACGATCGCTGCTAACTCTTGGTCTGGATAATTCTTTTCTAGATCATGTACATGCTTAAAGGCATCACTTGTAACCCACTTCATATAGGCAGCTTTATCTACCCATTGCATATGTACGGTTAACTCCTCAGGACGCTTTTCGTTTTGTAATAAATGAAAGGATTCAAATCCTTCAAATGTATCCACAAGTCGAGACCGATTTTGATAAATAGCAATGACTTCATCAGCCTTACCCTTTGGAACATGTACCAACGAATGGACAATATACATGAGCTTAATCCCCTTTCATTTTGTACTTTTTTGATTTCGGTCTTAATATCTTATCATATCTTTCTTCCGTTATCTAAATATACACGTTAATTGAATACTAGAGAAGACAGATGGACTATTCCGCTTTTACATAAAGGTGTAAAGCCCACTGCTCACCTTTTATCCCGTTGTAACGTCGACCTTCATCTACAAATCCGCCTTTTAAATAAACCGCTCGCGCCGCCTCGTTCATATCATTTACGCCTAAAACCACTTCATCAAATTGAGGGAAATGCTCACGAATAAAATCAGGTAAAGCTAAAATCGATTCCTTAGCAATTCCTTGTCCTTGATAATCGGGATGAATCGAATACCCTCGGAGCAAAACAGAATTAGGGTTTTCCGAATACAAATAGCGTTCGTCACTAACTTCTAATATAAAAAATCCGGCAACATGATTACCTGCTAAGATCGTTACAGGTGTTCGTGTATATGACTCTTCTTTTAGCAAGTCGAGTGGGTGAGTTGTGAACTCTAATTGCTCCGGAGTTAATGGGTAAAAGGTAAAAGATTGTTGGTGATCGGGTTGATACGGGAGTAACGTAACTTCTGTTGACATGGTCTTCTCTCCTTATTTTCTAATAGAATATTGTTTCACTTACATCCTTTGAATAGGTTTAAAAGCTTTGCAGGGTAACGACCACAATTTCTGGTAAATTAAATAACCTTAAGGGAAGGATGCTATTCCCTAATCCTCTACTAATCACCAATTTGGATTGTTCTTGTTCATGTAACCCGGCCGTGAATTCCGGGAAAAACCCTTGGCCTGGAGCGATTAACCCTCCTACAAATGGAATCCGAAATTGACCACCATGGGCATGACCAGAAAAAGTTAAATCGACTCCAAACTCTTTATAAGTTTGAAAGTCTTCGGGCCGATGTGCAAGTAATAAGGTAAAAACATCACTTCGAATTTCTGATTCAGCTAACATTTCTGATGCAGTCTGTCCCATTAACGGATCATCAATACCGCTTATATCGATAGAGTCATTTCCTTGCATCAGGGGAATGGTTTCATTCGAAAGAACCTGAACACCCAGTGCTTCCAATTTACCTTTAATAAACTCAACTTCATTAGTGGCAACTTCATGGTTGCCCGTTACATAATAGACACCTGTTAATTCCACCAACTGTTTCACGAGATCTAAACTATTCGCTAAATCATAGCGTCTACTGTCGACTAAATCTCCTGTAATAACGATCAAATCGGGTTCAGCTTGTTTCACTTTTTTCACTAATCGATGTTGATTTTCTCCAAAAGTGGCATCATGTAAGTCTGAAACTTGCACGATGCGATACCCATTAAAAGCAGCTGGGATATTTGGTGAACTAACTTTGTGATTGGTCGTGGTGATCCAGTTATTATTTAGGTAAATAAAAACGATGATACTTAGTAAAATAGAGACATATTTTATTAATTTAATAATCATTCTTAACTCCTTTTAATAAGCTAGCCCCACTCTCGTGCCAATAAACTGTGGATCCAACAATTCATTGTAGGCACATAAAGCTGTATCTCCTACAGATATCTCAACACCATCTACAGGTAAAAAGTTTCGTTCAGTTCTCCACTGTCCAGTAGCAT
>JBFIXW010000134.1:0-5595 GCA_041605715.1 Paenisporosarcina sp. | reverse complement strand
CGTGTAATATGGCGTTTGTGATGCATAATCTGGCGTTTGAGCTTCATAATTTGGCGATACATTCGATTAATATGGCGTTAACCGGCATTTTATTGGCGTTAGACAAAAATTCACTAACCAACATCAAATTTTCTCCACTGCCAAGGACAAGTCAAAAAACGCTAACTGTAAACATTACTCCCAATAATTCTCACAAAAAAAAGAGCAGTCGATAATTTATTATCGCTGCTCTTCTTGTTATCCTCTAAGTTGTGCGTTTGCTTGTTCTTCAAGTGCTTTTAACACTTTTGAATGGACTTTAACTACTTCTTCATCTGTTAATGTACGTTCTGGATCTTCATAAAGGAGCGAGAATGCTACCGATTTTTGACCTGGCTCCATTTTTTCACCTTCATATAAATCGAATACATTTACATCTTTTAATAATTTACCACCAGCATTGCGAATGATTTGTTGTAATTCACCTGCTGCTTGAGCGCGATTGACGACTAATGCAATATCGCGTGAAATTGATGGGAATCGTGGAACTGGTGTGTATAATAATGGATCTAACAAAATTGACAATAGTTTTGCTAGATTTAATTCCATTACATATGTTTCTTTTAAATCACGTTTCTTTTGTTCGCTCGGGTGAAGTTGGCCCAAAATCCCAATGGATTCATTATTAACTTTAACTGATGCTGTGCGACCAGGATGTAAGCCGTCCATTTGAGTTTGTTCAAAAGAAACCTGCTTATTTAAACCTAATTTTGCAAGAAGACCTTCAACGATTCCTTTTAATACATAGAAATCAACTGTCTTCCGCTCTCCCTGCCAACTATGCTCGAGCCATTTACCTGTCATAACAGCAGCTACGTGTTCTTCTTCATGTGGAAGTCCTTCAGTAGTTTCACCTAAGAATACAGCGCCAGTTTCAAATAAAGTAACTGAATCTGCTTTACGTGCCACATTGTAGGTTGCTGATTCTAATAAATGCGGAATCAAGGATTGACGTAAAATACTACGATCTTCGCTCATCGGCATTAACAATTCTGTTACAGGAGCAGTTTCTAGAGCAAAACTCTGAGCAAGTTCCTTAGATGTTAAAGAATACGTAATCGCTTGATGTAATCCTGCCCCTTCCAAGTAATTACGAACAATTCTTCGATGTGCTTGGTATGGTGTTAAACCACCAGGAGTAGATTCTCCTTCTGGAAGTGTTAAAGGAATTTCATCGTAACCGTAAATACGAGCAATTTCTTCCACAATGTCTTCTTCAATTTGAATATCTTGTCTGCGGGTTGGCGCTTTAATATAAAGCAAACCATTTGCTGCTTCAAAATTAAATTTCAGACGTTGTAAGATCGTCGTCATCTCTTCTAAAGAAATTTTCATGCCTAAACGATTATTGATGAAATCAGGAGATACGATAACTTCTTTTTGAGATTTATCTAACTCATCGACTTTTACACTTCCTTGCAATACTTCCCCACCAGCCAATTCAGCTATTAATTGAGCAGCACGTTCAGCAGCCGCTTCCACTCGATTAGGATCGACTCCTTTTTCAAATCGTGAACTAGCATCACTGCGCAAATTGTGGTCTTTTGATGTTTGACGGACAGAAGCGGGTTTAAAATAGGCTGATTCAATAACTACCGTCGTTGTTCCTTCGTGTACTTCGGAATTTAAACCACCCATAACTCCTGCAATTGCCACAGGCTCTTGACCATTGGTAATCACTAAATGATGAGATTTCAATTCACGTTCTTGATCATCTAAAGTTGTGATTTTTTCACCAACTTTAGCTGCTCTTACAACGATTTCTCCTGTTTGTAGACGATCATAATCAAATGCATGAAGCGGTTGACCATACTCCATCAGTACATAGTTCGTTACATCTACAACATTATTATGTGGTCGAACACCAGCAGCCATTAAGCGTTGTTGTAACCATAAAGGTGACTCACCAATAGAGACATTCTTCACGATTTTCGCTACATACATTGGGTTGGCATCCATGTCTTCAATACTGAGTTTTAAAACGTTTTTAGCTACTTCAGTTGAAGATGAGTATTGTATTTTTGGATATTTCATATCTTCCGAAAGTATTGCTCCAACTTCATATGCCACACCTAACATACTCATTGCATCCGCACGGTTAGGAGTAAGTCCAAGTTCAAGGACTGTATCTTGTAAACCTAAAACTTCAAGAGCATCAGCACCAACTTCTGTATCAGAAGGTAAAACATAAATACCTTCAGAATAAGCTTTTGGTACAAGTTTTCCCTCTATTGCTAGTTCTTGAAGTGAGCAAATCATACCGTTCGATTCTTCACCACGAAGTTTAGCTTTTTTAATTTTCATACCGCCTGGTAATACGGCACCTGGTCGGGCCACAATTACTTTTTGATCTTTTGCGATGTTTGGCGCGCCACAAATAATTTGGGTTACTTCTTCACCTACATCCACTTGGCAAATGGATAATTTGTCGGCTTCAGGATGTTTTTCACATTCTAAAACATAACCGACAACCACATTTGTCATTCCGTGAGACCGATCAATAACTGCATCTACTTCAATCCCTGAGCGAGTAATCATTTCGGCAAGTTCTGCGGGATGTAATCCTTTTGTATCTATATAATCTGCTAACCATTTAGTTGAAACTAACATGTGATCTCCTCCTTACACTTCAGTTCGGTGAAATTGCGAAACAAATCGCACATCATTTGTATAGAAATGACGAATATCTTCCACTCCATATTTCAACATCGCAATGCGTTCTGGTCCCATACCAAACGCAAATCCAGACATACGTTTTGAATCGTAACCCGCCATTTCTAATACATTAGGATGCACCATACCGGCACCAAGGATTTCAATCCACCCTGTTTTTTTACACACGTTACAACCCGCTCCACCACATTTAAAACATGAGATGTCCATCTCAACAGATGGTTCAGTGAATGGGAAGAAACTTGGACGCAAACGAATTTCCCGATCATCCCCAAACATTTTTTTCGCAAATACAGACAAAGTTCCCTTTAAATCACTCATGCGAATATTCTCGCCAATCACAAGACCTTCAATTTGAGTGAATTGATGAGAGTGGGTTGCATCATCGCTATCTCGACGATACACTTTCCCCGGACAAATTATTTTGATCGGTTCTCCGCCCATAGCTTCCATCGTACGAGCTTGTACTGGAGATGTATGTGTGCGAAGTAAAATGTCTTCTGAAATGTAAAATGAATCTTGCATATCTCGTGCAGGATGTCCTTTAGGCAAATTTAACGCTTCGAAGTTGTAATAATCCTTTTCAACTTCAGGACCTTCTACAATTTCATACCCCATATTTATGAATAGGTCTTCGATTTCTTCAACTACACGCGTTAATGGATGATGATTCCCTGTTCTTACAGGACGACCCGGTAAGGTCACATCAATCGTTTCATTTTCAAGCTGTTGTTGAATAGCTGCGTTCTCTAATATGACTTGTCTTCCATCAAGTACAACTGTAACTTCCTCGCGTACTACATTTACTAAAGCCCCCATTTTAGGACGTTCTTCAGCAGGTAATTTCCCCATACCTTTTAACAAATCCGTAATCGGTCCTTTTTTACCTAAGTAAGCTACTCGTACTTCTTGTAGTTCTTTCACACTTGAAGCGGCTTCTATTTTACTGATCGCTTCTTGTTTCAATTGTTGTAATTGTGCTTCCATTTTTAAATCCTCCCTCTAAAAAATCAAAAAACCCCGCCCCTATAAAAGGGACGAGGAACTATTTCGCGGTACCACCCTGATTACTACGCTGATTTTTCAGACGTAATCACTTCATTGAATTAACGGCTCTTCACCGGCTCATCTTTACAGCTATGCTGGTCCTGATGGCAGCTAACGGGGTGAACTTCGATGAACCTTCTATATTTGCACTTGCAGTCAAGGTGCAAAATCCCTTTATAAAAGAATTTCATTTACTCTTCCCGGTCATTGCTTTTCTTTATTAAATTAGTCTTTATTATACGCTCGAATCTACAATTCATCAAGGCTCAATTTGTTTGAGGAATTAACGTATATAATAATATTCCAGCTGCGACAGCCACATTTAATGACTCAGCTTGGCCGTATAATGGAATTTTCAAATTCATATCTGTTTGTACGAGATGTTCTGGTGCTATGCCACTTCCTTCATTTCCCATGATTAAGGCAAATGTAGTTTGCGGTTGTACCTCTTGGTATGTGATGGATTCATCCAACGAAGTTCCATACACAGGAATTCCTTGCTCTTTAAACGATTGAATCCATTCGGTTAAATCACTTTTAACGATTGGAATATGGAAATGTGAACCTTGTCCAGATCGTACTGTTTTTGGATTAAACGCATCTGCTGAACCTTTACCTAAAATCACAGCATCCATGCCCGCAGCATCTGCAGTTCGAATCATGGTTCCCACATTTCCTGGATCTTGCACAGCATCAATCATGAGCACTTTTTTCCACGCTTTTTGTTGATCACTTGAAGACGTTTGTTGAAGACAATGTGCATAAATTCCTTGTGAATGTTCTGTCTCAGCCATTTCTTTCGCAATTTCCATCGTCACTTCGATAATTTCAATATCGTCAACAGCCCATTTACTTGGTATTTCCATTCCTTCTCTGATAATAATTGCCAATAAACTTTTTTTGTTTTTTAAAGACTCTTCTACTAAATGAAAACCTTCAACTAAAAATTCACCAGATTTATCACGTTCTTTTCGCACGGTAACAAGTTTTTTCCAATGTTTAACCTGTGCATTTTGTAGGGATTCAATTCGTTTCATATGTTTGTACCGCCTTTTTCTTTTAAGTGTAACAAATACATGTATAAGTGGCGAGGTCAGCGGACAAAATGAATTTTGAGGAGGAGAGATTATGAACTTTCAAATTCGAGACGCCATTACTGCGAACATGATTGGAAACAATGCTTCCGAGATTCGTGATGTGGTAGAAGATGCTATTACAAGAGGCGAAGAGCACTTACTTCCTGGTTTAGGTGTATTTTTTGAAAAATGGTGGAAAACCGCTCCGGAACCTGAAAAAGAATCAGTATTAAAACATTTAGAACAATCCTTCCAATCATGAAAAAACAGCTCATTCCAAAAGGATGAGCTGTTTTCATTTATTAATAACCGTTACGAATAAAAAATCATATTCTAATGCAGTTAAACCCCCAAAAACGATTGCCCATATCGCTATGCTTATAATTTAACAAATCTTCGTTTGTTTTTTTCTAACTCGGTGTGTCTTGCCGATAAATACCGCTATGTTCCAATTAGTATTGGTCCTAGCATTAACATGCCTGGTAAAAAAACAACTAAGACGTTTTTGTGGTTTTTCAATTGAATTAGCTAAATCGAGAGGCTGCTAACGTCCTTTTTCCTCTTTTTGAATTGTGACAGTGTAGGTAACATTTTTTATACCATTTGTTTCAATTTCAACATGTGCAAATGGAACCTAAGTAATGTCGTCATGATTTTCTTCATCTACCTCAAAATATTGTATATATATTGTATTGCTCAAGCCATTTTCTCTTATTCGAGCAATGTTCAATATGAGTGGTACATAATCATTGTCATCATT
>JBFIXW010000133.1:0-5677 GCA_041605715.1 Paenisporosarcina sp. | reverse complement strand
TAATCGAGTTAGCTCTTGAACAGGTTCCTCATGATCATCAACTCGTAAATCGATATAGCGGTCATTGTAGCCACCATAACTGCCATTTTCTTTCACAATCAACAAGGCTGCAGATTGTTTCCCGCGGCTATCACCACCCGCAGAATCACCCGCAAGTAAGGCTGACAACAATCTCTCAGCTAACGAACCTTGTGTTTGTAGGAAAGTTGACTCCATCGCTTCAACTGTATGTTGATCCACTAAAATATTTCCTTGAGCTGCAAAATGATCACCAGCCGAGCCTCCAGCCCAATCGAAACAGTCTTCTCCAGTGAAAGTGACACTTCTTCCTGTAGCATCGATGATACCAACTTGTCTTGAGGCAGATTTGTCATCTGACTGAATTAATTTTTCAAGTACTTGTTGTGGGGAAAGCCCTTTTTCTAAAAGCTCTAGCCCATGTTTTCCATAATCTAAATTCGCCCATGACTGCGTGGCAATCGCACCCACTCCAGCTTTTGCAAAGGGAACAACTGCTCCAACAGCTAAAAATTTGGATGCAACCGCAACACCGAGCTCTTTTGTTTGTGGATCATATCCAACGATAGAAAATGTCATATCAATATCCTCCTTGAGCAAAATTGGGTTAGTAAACTATTTATTTAAAGCTATCAATTTACGGTGAGTATCATCATCACAGATAACATATAATATGGCATCTGAAGGAATATTCTCGTCTAATTTTCGATTAATATCCATATGATCCCGGTCGGCAATTAAGGTTGCGCCATGTGAAAGTAATTCATGAAAAGCATCCCCATAGGTCTGCCACGTATCATTTTTTTGTACTTCAAACAAATCTTCACCAATACTTCTGCTAATTAATTGTGTCACAATGGTACTGACGTTTTGATGCATGGCAGACCGAACCGCAAGCAAAGATGTTGTTTCTTGAGACAGAATAAAATTATCCACTTTGACATGCGAGAAATTAGGGATTTGTTTTTTGGTCATAATTTCAACGGTCGTGTGTACATGACTCGCTAATCGTTCAACAGTTATGGCAATCGTTAATGTCTTTGCATCACGTAAAGAAGGAATTTGAATGGCATCATCTGCAAAAATAATGACAGATTTGGCTTTTTTAATATTTGCTTGGTTAAACGTTTCTTCTTCGGAAGGATCACCTTGAACATAATGTACTCGCTCTATTGCAACATCTGTTGGAGATTTGGGTAAAGTATCAATAATCACCACTTCACTCGTCGTATCAGATGCCAATATTTCATCAACTGCTGTTTCTGTCTTTTTGCCCCAACCGACAATAATGATATGATTTTCTTTGGTATAAGCCAATTTGCCTTCTTCCTTCCGTTTTCTAAATATAGAAAATGTATCTACAATTTTTCCAATGACTACTCCAAGTAATCCGATGCCGAATAAATACATAAGTATGGTAAATAACCTACCTGCGATTGTAGTAGGTGAATAATCACCATATCCGACCGTGGAAAAGGTTGTCATTACAAAGTAAAATGATGTGAGAAGACTTTCAAAAGTTTGGGGTTCTAACATATAAATAGTCACCGTGCAAAATAAGATAAAGAATAATGTGGCCAATAATATGGATAGGTTTTTCATTCGAATGAATCCGAGTCCTACTTTTAAGAAAAAATGCATATGGTTATCTCCAATCGCCTGAATCTTTCGATAAATTATAGTTTACACGTTTTCTATTCAACGTGCTATAGCAGGGTTTAGCATTACAATCTTCATTCAAAAAAATTGAAGGTTGGTTTAGAGGAGATATACGGAAAACAGCAGGAAGGAATGAACTGATGACCAATATTTTAGTAGACGCAGATGGATGTCCCGTTGTAGATTTAACCATTAAAATTGCAAAGCAGTTCTCCACACCAGTGTATTTGTTCTGCGATACCGCTCATAATATGCAACGTGACGGTGCAGAGACGATTATGGTTTCAAAAGGTGCAGATGCCGTTGACTTTGTTCTCGTAAATCGGGTGAATAAAGGCGATATCGTTGTGACACAAGATTATGGTCTTGCAGCAATGGTTTTAGCAAAACAAGGGTTAGTGATTGACCAAAATGGTCGAGCTTATACAAACGATAATATTGACCAATTATTATATAGTCGACACATGTCACAGAAAGTGAGACAAGCAGGTGGTCGCATGAAAGGGCCAAAAAAACGTCAAAAAGAAGACAACGAAAAATTTGAAAAAGGCTTTAGAGAGATACTGGCAAATTGCCAAAACAGTAAGGATTCATTCTCTAGTGAATAAATAAAGATAGGTAACGCAAACTAAACCTGATTTCTTCTTTTTATTTCAAAGAAAGAGGGGTGAAGTGGATGAGTAAAAAACAACCGTTTGATTCGAAGTCAGCACAAATTCATCACAATTGGACTCGACCAAAAAGAACAAATACACAATTGAATGGGAATACTGAAGAATCCCAGTCAACACAAATTTTGAAAACGGCTGCCAAGATTCACCGTCTGAAATGATTTTAATAAGAAGAGGTTATGACCCAGATATTTTGCTGGGTCATTTTTTTGTGGGAAATAATGAGTTGAGAAACTGTTTGAACTGTTTCTAATTGCACACATTTTCGACAGATTACATATTATTTTGAAGAAGAGGTGGTGAACGATGAAGGAAGTGATAAATCCAGTTGTAACGGAAGAGCGTGAATGGCGAAAACAGCAAAGAAAGGGTCGCATGAAAGCAACGTTGACCATATCGTCTCCGTTGTTGTTACTTGTGTTATGGGAATTTTTATCACAATCAGGTCTCATCGATTCCCGATTTTTCCCTCCGCCGACTCAAATTGTATCAACTTTTACTAGCTTGCTAACAAGCGGTGAGCTATTTAGCCATATGGGGATCTCTCTTTTTCGAATACTTGCTGGATTTTTGTTAGGCGTAATTCCTGGAATTATCATTGGTTTGTGTATGGGATTGTATGCGCCAATTCGACATTTTGTATCCCCGCTAATCATGGCGTTAATGCCTATACCAACACTGGCTTTATTGCCATTAATATTAATCGTCTTTGGCATCGGTGAAACATCAAAAATTGTGACGATTGCAGGTAGTGTATTTTTTCCAGTAGTTATCAACACGGTGGCAGGGGTTATTACGATTGACTCCATCTATATTGATGTAGCCAAAAATTACGGAGCCAGCCAAAAAGATTTCTTTCTGAAAATTGCTTTACCGGGTGCATTACCAGTCATGCTTGAAGGGATTCAGATGGGGCAAGCAATTGCCTTATTAACAATTGTTGCTGCTGAAATGATGGGGGCACAATCAGGAATTGGCTATTTAATATGGACCTCCTACAGTGCGTTTTTATTGAAAGAAATGTTTGTGGGACTTATCCTCATATCATTTTTCGGCTATTTGTTCTCACTTCTAATCAGAGCTTTACAACGAAAACTTTTGCCATGGAGGTGACCAATCTGGAACGAACACCCAAAATTCGAATTCAAGATTTAACGAAAGTTTTTTATAAAAAACAAGACAGTATGACTGCCCTCGATAACATTTCTATCGATATAGCGGATGGCGAATTCGTTTGCATTGTAGGGCCGAGTGGATGTGGAAAGACGACGTTGCTTCGAATATTAGCTGGATTGGAAAACCAAAGTGCTGGAACCTTTTCGATTGCTAAAAGTAGTGAGGAGCGGCCTTTGCAATCCATGGTATTTCAAGAACGAGGCATTCTTCCTTGGCTAACTGTTGAAGAAAATGTAGCGTTTGGACTCAATATGCGACATTTACCTGCGTCCATTGTGAAAGAGCGGACCCATTATTTTTTGAATAAAGTCGGGTTATTTAAGTTTGCTCGCATGTATCCAAAAGAATTATCTGGGGGAATGAAGCAGCGAGTCAGTATTGCGCGAGCATTCGCCAACGATCCAGAGATTTTATTGATGGATGAACCTTTTGGTGCACTTGACGAACAAAATAAATACATTTTGCAAGAAGAGTTACTATCCATTTGGTCCGAGACGAAAAAAACGGTTTTGTTCATCACTCACAGCATAGATGAAGCTCTTTTCCTGAGCGATCGTATCTTATTGATGAGTTCACAGCCAGGCAAAATTGTGAAAGAAATTAAAATGGATTTACCTCATCCGCGTAAGGTAATCGACATTCGATCCAATCCGTCGATGGCCGAAAAGTTTTTAGATATTTGGAGTCATTTGCAAGAGGAAGTTCAAGAGTCAAGAAAGTGAAGGGAGCGTTCGGATGAAAAAGTGGTTAGGCGTTTTCGGGATCCTGGTGTTATTAATTGGCGGATGTTCTAATGAAGAATCCGAATCTGTAGATGTGAATGACGACGTGAGTAAAGATAATCCATCTGGAGACTTAGCGCCATTAAGTAAGAAAACGAAAGTGGTTATTGCCGAAGATGGTGCTGCATCTGGAGCGGGTTTTTATATCGCTAACGAAAAAGGCTATTTTGCAGATTATAATATTGAAGTGGAATTTGCAACATTCGCAAACAGTGATGATATGTTGCCAGCTCTTGCTTCAGGAGAAGTTGATATTGCGGGCGGTATTTCATCCGCATCGTTTTTCAATGCCATTGCACAAGGAATTGACGTAAAAATCATTGCAGATAAAGGGCATAATGCCGAAGGGAAATCATATTTCACATTCGTGATTGCAGATGACTTAGCAGATGAAATTAAAGATTACAGTGACTTAAAAGGAAAACGTATCGCGGTTTCTTCTGAGAACGGTGTAGATGATTATATTTTTCATATCATGCTTGATCATGCGGGACTATCAAAGGACGATGTAGAATTTGTCTTAATGCCTGACTTTGGAAATATGATGGCTGCCATAGAAAACGGCTCAATAGATGCGGCACTACAAATTGAACCGCTCATTACGACAGGTGTTGCTCAAGGAATTCATGTTCGATTTGGTGATGCAACTGACTATGCACCTGAAGCGCAAATTGCCATGGTACTAGGTTCACCGGAGTTTTTGAATGAAGAAAAAGATGTGGCTCTTCGTTTTATGGCTGCCTATTTAAAAGGGGTACGCGATTATAACGATGCCTTTAAGAAAGACATCGGCAAAGATGAAATCATCGAAATCATGACAAAATATACAAGACTGAAGGATGCAGCAGTTTGGGAAGATGTATTCGTAACTGGCTTAAATCCAGATGGGAAGATGTTCATCGGGGATATCCGTGATCAATACGAACTGTATAAGAAAAACGGAGCAATTCGTGGCCAATTTAAGTTCGACGAGGCGATCGATACAAGCCTCACTGAAAAAGCAGTTGAGATAATCGGTGAATATGAATAAGGAATGTGATAGCCGGTGTGTAAAGCCTTACTCAAACTGAAGGAAAGCGATTTTTACTCTAACGCCAAATTAATGGAAGCAACCGCCAAATTATGATTCGTTATCGCCAAATAAATAGTCGCTATCGCCAAATAAATCCCTGCAACCGCCAAATTATCGCTCACAACCGCCAAATTAATAAACCGAATCGAGTATCCGCCATGAGCAACCAGGTTGAAGATTATTTATTTTTCCATAAGTGCTTGTCCTAGGCTTTATAGGGGTAAAGAAACATAGATTAGTGTGGTAAACTATAACTATAATTATCAAACTATTCTAACTTTTTTACAGAGAGGGTGGTT
>JBFIXW010000132.1:0-5688 GCA_041605715.1 Paenisporosarcina sp. | reverse complement strand
TAGATGCAATCGGAAAAACCATATCAGAAGTCGATCACAGATTATCGAAAACGCTAGAAGATCGAAAACCAGACAAAGTCATATTCGTCATCACAACAGATGGAATGGAAAACGCTAGCCGCGACTTCACTTATGAAAAATTAAAAGACCGCATTAAACACCAAGAAGAGAATCATAACTGGGAGTTCATTTTCATTGGGGCTAACATCGGTACAGCAAAGGAAGCAGAAAGTATGGGGATACATGTAAGTAACTCATTTAGTTTTGTTGCATCTGAAGTTAGTGTTGAGTCTATGTATGAGATGGTGAATGAGAATGTGACAAGTAAACGTAAGAACTAATAATTACTAGGTTATTAAAACTTAACTAAAAAGGATTCCAACTAGAAAACTAGCTGGAATCCTTTCAATTTACTAATTAATTTTTTGTTACTAAATATGCTTTATGGTCAGTAACTCCAGCTTTTTCAACATAAACACTTAAGACCCAATTTCCATTAGGTAAATTTATGCCGTTTTGTACTGTACCATCCCACAAGAATTCATGATACGGAGCAGAAGCATTTGTAAATAAGCCTAATGTATCTACAAATCCACCGATTGTTCCATTTGCATTGAATACATATAAATCATACTCGAGTACTTCAGCACCTCCAGGTAGGTAGGCTCCTACGTAGTAAGACCCTTCAGAAACTTTCTCCATGAAGGCACCAGTAACGCGAGGATAATCTGGCTCACCCACAAATAGAATCGTTGGAACGTCAATTGTTTGAGTACCATCGTTTACTGTAATCGTTCCTTCATAGTAACCAGCATTTAGCTTAGAAGTATCGACTTGAACACTGAAATTCACTTGTTGAGATTTTCCTGCATTCACTTTTAAATTATTACTTAACATCACTTTGATTCCATCTGGATTTCCATCAAACTCTACATTAAAGCTATAACTCTTACCTTCATTTGATAGGTTTTTAATTTCAAAGCTTTGTTTTTCAACTTGTTTGCCACTTCCTTTAACAAACTTACCAAATGAGTGGCTACCAGGTGCTACTAGTGATTTTGTATTCAGCGCATCATCAATTCGAATACTACCTGCACCTTGTGAATTGTGTTTATACGCCACTCCTGTATCAGGGTCAATCACATCTACAGCCGTGTTCATTAGTGCAGCTTTTACATCTTCAGTTCCCCAATTTGGGTTCTTCTGTACTAAAATTGCTGCAGCACCAGCCACGTGAGGAGAAGACATACTTGTTCCTTGTAATGCAGCGTATGAGTTTCCTGGGAACGTACTTACAATGTTCACACCAGGGGCTGAAACATCTGGCTTAATCATCCAAGATAATGTTACTGGTCCACGAGAAGAGAAACCGGCCATTGTTTCATCTACATTTTTAGAAAAAGCAATATTAAATGAAATTTTGTTATTTCCCGCTGCTAATTCAGCAAGAAGCTTTTGTCCATCTGTTCGTTCAGTTTTTATCGTTGGAATTGCCATTCCAGGAACACTTGCATGTTCGCCTGTAACATTGTTATATATAATTGCCCCAACTGCACCCGCATTTTTTGCATTCGTTGCTTTATCAACGAACGCAAAACCTCCACGGCTAATTAAAGCAATTTTTCCAGTCAAATCTTTCCCTACAAAATCGGCTACAGCACCGAATCCTACATCTACAAACTCATATTCTTTTCCGTTTAAAGATAGTAACTCTTCATCTGAAGGGAATCCCATGACTTTTGCTGTAGGATAATTTATACCTGCAGAAGTTGATAATACGGAAGTGTAGACTTTATAAGGAAGCTGTGTTGCCCCAACAGAAATAGCATCGCGAGAAGTACCAGGTGATCCAACAGTCCAATTGTTTGGTCCTGCGTTACCGTTAGATGTAACTGCTACTACACCTTCAGCCATTGCCCAATCTAAAGCAATAGAAGTAGCCCAGTCTGGATTGTTTAATGAATTACCTAAAGATAAATTCATAACGTCAGCACCATCTTGGACTGCAAGCTCAATACCTGCAACTACATCTTCAGTTGTTCCACCTTTTGGTCCTAAAACACGGTAACCTAATAATGTTGCTTCAGGCGCAACACCTTTGATTTGTCCATTTGCTGCTACTGTTCCAGATACGTGCGTCCCATGGTATTGGCCTGCACCTTCTTGCGGATCGTTGTCATCATCAACGAAATCCCATCCTTTATAATTTCCAAATGCATGAGTTAAGTCAGGATGCGTATAGTCTACACCAGTGTCTATAACAGCAACTGTTACTCCTTTACCAGTGAAACCACTTGCCCATGCCTCATTCGAACCGATGAATGGCGCACTTTCCATCATATTTGGGCTGAATGTTTCTGCCGTAATTTCTTCAGCAGAGATGACATCAGCTGTATAATGGACATTCGGATAAACAGCTTTAACACCTGGAATTGCTAATAATTTAATCATTTCATTAGCAGGTAATTCCACAGAAAATCCAGAAAATACATAGTCATATTCTCTGTTTACATCCGCACTAGCCACTGCTTTTTCTAATGCATGAATTACTTTTCCTCTTTCGTAACTTAGATTTGCCTTCGTTTGAGCTTTCCCTTTGTTTTTAGCTTCAACAATGGACTCAGCTTTTAACTCGACAATAACCGAAGTCGGTCTGCTTGAAGACATCTCAATGTCACCAAAAATTTCAGCTAACGGCATTTCCGTCAACTGTATTTTTGACGTAGTACTTGCGGTTGCACCTAAACTAAATGTTGAAAAAATTAGTATAAATGCTAAGAAACTAAATAACCCTTTTGTAATATTTCTCTTCATCCCCTTGATTCATCCTCTCTCATAATTCTTGTTAAGAATTAATTGAATCCCCCATCCTCTTTCCTATTTCTTTTACATAGGAAAGAAATAAGTTTACTCAATAAATTCCTACACTTATATAGTTACACTAGGACCTACTTAAGTCCTTTGAACAATTTGTCTCAATTTTCCGACTATTTAAGACAAGATCTGTTGAATATCTTCTATCAAACTCTAAAATAATTCATATTTAGATAATTTTCGAGAAATTATGAACTATTACTTTTAAAAGAGTGGCCTTAGCAGACTTAAACATGATGACATTTTAAAAAGGAACTTCCACTTGGAAGTCCCTTTTGTGAAACATCTTATTTATCTTGTATATGACTATTTGTACCTTTATGCTTTCGTAAAACTGTTATAAAACCTTCTAAAATGTCATGGCTAACGGAAAATCCTTTTCTTTTATAGAATTCCAAGGCGTCTTCGTTTCCATTTGAAACAAAGATGAAATAATCTTCGATTTCCTCAAACTGTTGCAACCACTCCATTGACATTGTAAATAGCTTGGAACCAATTCCATATTGCCTATAACCTTCTTTAATATAAAATTGAGATAAGCAACCAACATTGTGCCTAGTTACACTATTAAGGTCAAAAAAAGTGGCGAATTCATTTGAATAAGTCTCTTTTGGAGAGATATTGGAATACACATATCCTACTATCTGATTCTCATCTTTCACTACTACAATATAATTGTGTAAAGCTTTTTTAACTGAAGGAATCATGCGCGTGTCAAAATTCATGTTATCAAAGAGTTCTGGTTGTGTAAGTGATTTCGACTTTTGAAAGGCCATGAGTTCATTGCAAAGATCTCTACAGCATTCGATTTCCTCTTCGGATATTATCTCATATATGAAATTCATATATTTCACCCCTTTTTTCCTGAAGTAAGTTTCAATTAATATGTGACATTATAAATAAGTAGGGAATCGGTTTGTGATTCTCTACTTTAATGTTGTAAATTTGGAGTTCTAAATGGACCCATCCTATGTACGTCTTTACATTAAATTGTCGATGCTGAGGAAGCAGCCGCTTGGTCAGCCTTTACACAATCAATTGCGATAACTAACGCAATTATGATGGTCTCCATCCCCTCATTCAATATTTGAACCCTATAGCTATCGCCCCAAGTCAACCACTCTTTGTTCACTTGACCGATGACTTCACCTTGCTGTAAAACTTGGAAATTCATATCCCACCAGTTACCCTTTACCTCAATACCTGCAGCATCAATCGTATAACGTGCTTTTAAGAAAGAGAACTCCTTCTTAATCGTTAACACTTCCTGACCATTTACCTCAACAAAAAACTTCGGTAAAAAGCTTAACATCTTTTTGGTTATTAGCGCGACTTCGTCTCTGGTAGTATTCAAAATGGAGAAAGTCTTCGGGAATTGCATAAAACTCCCCTCCACGTAATAACAGTCGTTCCCCTGCTGATCGATCACCGTAAATTTGCCACTTAAACTGAATACCTTTTGTTTTATGTAAAGTTCCTTCATAATAAGCCTCCTTCGTAATAAAAATGACGATTTGATTATAAATTTACTTATCCTATATATTCAACGCATTATTTCGAAAGACCTTCCTCCAGTCATTGGTTGATATGACCAACTGGTATTGGTATTATGAAATTAGAATTTGAGTACAATAAAAAAGACCGTTTGGTGCGTTAACACCAACCGGTCAATGTAATAGCAGGTTCCCTACAAGGGGACTGGCATAGTGGAAGTGATAACCCATCTGAGCTACCAACTCAACGATGGGTATTTTTTATGGTTAAACGACAGAATTGATATTATCAATGCTGCGAACATTAATGCTTCGAATACTGACACGGCACCTATAGATACTCTAGGTCTTCCTATATGTGGATTTATAACTGCAATAGTCAGTTTGAGAGTAGCAATTTGCTTACTCTAATTCACTAACTTTTAAAACCGCACGCTCAGCTGACCGAAGTGCTCCTTCAAGATGTCCACCTTGTTCAGAAGAGGTTTCTGTGCCCGCAAAAATTATCTTATCCCACACCCTAGTATGATGTGTCGGAAGACCATAGGTTGGAAATTCCCTAAGCGGCTCAGTGTCTTCATCAACTGCTGTTTTGGGATCACTAGTCCAATCCTTATATAAGAGAGAAATCGGTGTTGCAGCCAACGGTCCAAATAGATTAGTCAACTGATCGACGACAAGTTTTAGAACGCGTTCCTCTCCTAACTCTTGGCGCATCTTTGCAGGTATCCCAAAAAAACCAAAGAGTGCCCCTGAACCTGTCTCGGGTGATGCATCATGGATTTCCTGCAAAGGACCTGCCCAACTTGTTACCTGACCAGAAAGTCCATCTTCACGCCAAAATGGCCGATTATAAATCGCAACTACCTTGGCTTGTCCTGCCATCCAAGTGGGTTTGTCTTGCAAGCTCGATATAAGCTCAGGAGGAAGAGAAGGTTAGAATGCTATGTGACGCACTACGATACGTGGAGGTAATGCTAAGATAACCGCTCCTGCGCGTATACTTTTCTTCTTTCCTTCAGCTAAGTCAGCATCTAGAGTAATCGTTCCTTCTTCATCCATATGAATTGCCGTTACACGGGTGTTTAATTCAACTATTTGAGGAGGAAGAGTAGCAGATACGGCATCAATAAGGGACCGCACACCACCTACCATCCGAACTGACTTTTCAACAGTTCCTGCCGGTAGCACATGTCGCTGTATAGGCTCATTCTTAGACTGTTCCAAAAGTATGGCTCCTTCAGTGTGCTGTGAGAACGTCTGTAAACCGAGTTCGCTAACAAGACTAGAGATACTAGGCTCATATTGTGGCCAGAACCAT
>JBFIXW010000131.1:0-5691 GCA_041605715.1 Paenisporosarcina sp. | reverse complement strand
GAACAGTATTTGAAAATGTATTAATAAAGAAAGAGATGATGCGATTTCGCTTCATCTCTTTTTTGTTCTTGATTATTATAGATGAAATTAGAAAGTAATGAAGGTCATGAATGTATCTCTGAGGAAATCCTTTTTATTATGAATACTCATGAAAACGCATCAAAATAAAGAGACCCAATCAATATCCCGGAAGGGTGATTGATTGGATCTCTTTCCACAAAAAAATAATATTGGCTGACTGAGGATGAAAATGTCAGTCAGCATGATATCGGCTCATTAATACTATAGCATTTTTATCTCGTAAATTCAATAGAGATTAATAAAAAACCATCTCCTTTAAAGGCAGATGGTTTGTTGTATTAATGAATATGTCGGTATACGCCAACTACTTTACCTAAAATAGATACTTGATTCACGATAATAGGTTCCATAGATGAGTTTTCGGGCTGTAATCGGAAATACGATTTTTCTTTGAAGAAGCGTTTAACAGTAGCTTCGTCATCCTCTGTCATAGCAACGACGATTTCACCGTTATTAGCTGATTGTTGTTGTTTTACGACAACATAATCTCCATTTAAAATTCCTGCTTCGATCATACTGTCTCCCATGATTTCAAGCATAAATAAGTTATCTTCTGTTGATCCAAATGTATTTGGCAGAGGAAAGAACTCTTCTATGTTTTCAATCGCTGTAATAGGTAAACCAGCAGTAACTTTCCCGATAAGTGGGACGTGAAGAACACTTGGGCTTAATGAAGTGAATTCATCTAAATCTAGTATTTCAATGGCTCTAGGTTTTGTCGGATCTCGACGTATAAGACCTTTACTTTCTAATCGAGCTAAATGCCCATGAACTGTAGAACTAGAAGCTAAACCAACAGCTTCACCAATTTCTCTAACGGAAGGCGGATACCCTTTTTTACGTACCTCATCTTTAATGAAAGTTAAAATATCTTCTTGACGCTTAGATACTTTTTTCAACTGGTTCACCTCTTTTGTCTATAATAATATCTTTAACTAAAGATAGTATATCAATTCAGAACGAAAAATGCAAACATAGGTTCTAATTATTTGTTGACAAGAAACAAGTGTTCGGTTTATAGTTAGTTTATAAATTACGAACACACATTCTGTTTGGAGGGATCTACAATGATATGGATAAAAAATAATCAATTTATTACTTTGCTAATAAGTGTGGTATTTGTTTGTTCAATCTTATTTGTAACAAATATAGTAGAAACTAATGAAGCATATAACGAGATTTTTATTAATGACGGTGATACTCTTTGGTCATTGTCAGATCAATATCGAGGAAAGATTCCTAAAGAAGCATGGATTGCGGAAGTAATGGTTGTAAATCATTTACCTACTCAAATGATTCAAACTGGTGATGTTTTAAAAATTCCTGAAACCTTACATCAATATGCTCCAGATCATGGTGTTGAATTAGCTGGAGACACTGAATGAATAATTCGGTGAAAACAGCAGTTATATATTCACGTGTTAGTACGGATAAAGAAACGCAAGAAAAATCCTTAATTAGACAAGAAGAAGAATTAAGGGTATTTGCAGCAGACAATAATTACTTTGTAAAAGAAACATTCTCGGATCAACACAGTGGTTATTCTGTTGAAAGAGAAGGCTTGCTTGAGATGTTAGATTACGTAAAGGAACATAACATTTCAGTTGTTTGCATTCAAGACGAGACACGACTCGGAAGAGGTAACTCTAGAATGGCTGTTTTGCATTTATTAAAGAAAACAAATGTTCAAGTTGTTTCAATTAATGATGGTGGTTCACTTCAAATGAACGAGATGGACTCGATGATGCTAGAGATATTGGCATTAGTTGAGGAATATCAACGTAAGCTTCATAACGCTAAAATTAGAAGAGGAATGAAACGAGCTGTTACTCATGGTTTCAAACCTGAGAAGAACTTAAAAAATCAAGGGAATCCAGAAGGTAGAGAAAGAAAAGATATCCCCATCCAAGAAATTGTTAATCTCCGAAAGAATGGCTTAACGTATGAAGAAATTGCTTCAACACTTAGAGGGTTTGGATACTCGGTAAGTAAAGCAACTGTTCATCGTCGATATATTGAATATTCCGAAAGACTTGAAGGCTAATTGCTTGCGCTTCAAGTCTTTTTTGCATACCTTTAATAAAGGTTAATTTAAGAAAGGCGTGAATAATTATGTTACCACCTGATAAACTACAAAGAATTAATGAACTATCTAAAAAGTCGAAAACGAGTGGCTTAACAATGGAAGAGGCAAAAGAACAAACGAATCTACGTAAAGAATATCTAGAAACTTTTAGATCTACAATGAGAGACACCATTGAACACGTTAAAGTTATTGATCCTGAAGGCAATGATGTGACACCTGATAAAGTAAAAGCAACAAAATCTAAAAAGTTTTTAAACTAATCAACTTCTCAGTTGGCATTGTCAGCTAGCACAAATTTGACTACACTTAGAGAAGAAGAAAAATTAGTTTCAGAAAGGGTGTCGTTTATGACTCAACAAGCAGATCAGTTAGCTATTAACACTATTCGTACGTTATCTATTGATGCAATCGAAAAAGCAAATTCAGGTCATCCAGGTTTACCCATGGGTGCTGCACCAATGGCATATACCCTTTGGACAAAACATTTACGTCATAATCCTGAAAATCCAACATGGTTTAATCGTGACCGATTTGTTCTTTCTGCAGGTCATGGTTCAATGTTGCTTTATAGTTTATTGCACCTAGGTGGTTACGACTTACCAATGGAAGAAATTAAAAATTTCCGTCAGTGGAATTCTAAAACTCCTGGGCACCCTGAAGTTGGGCATACTTCTGGAGTTGAAGCTACTACTGGTCCTTTAGGGCAAGGTATTGCGATGTCTGTAGGTATGGCAATGGCCGAGAGACACTTGGCTGCTGTGTATAACAAACCAAACCATCAAGTGGTTGACCATTACACATATGCTTTATGTGGTGACGGTGATTTGATGGAAGGTGTTGCAGCAGAAGCTATTTCTCTTGCAGGACATTTAGAATTAGATAAACTGATTGTATTATATGATAGTAATGACATTTCATTAGATGGTGATTTAAATAAATCCTTCTCTGAAAAGATTCAAAAACGTTTTGAGTCAAACGGTTGGAATTATATACATGTAGCTGATGGGAATTCGATTGAAGATTTAAATAACGCAATTGAATCAGCGAAAAACCATAAAGGTCAACCTACTTTAATTGAAGTTAAAACAATTATTGGATTTGGTTCGCCAAATAAATCTGGGAAATCAGATGTTCATGGAGCTCCTTTAGGAAAAGATGAAACTTTATTAACGAAAGAAGGGTACAAATGGACTTTTGATGAAGACTTCCATGTACCGGATGAAGTTTACGCTACATTCAAAGAGGCTGCCCAAAAATTAGGTGGCGACAAAGAAGCTTCATGGAATGCTTCTTTTGATGCATACAAATCAGAGTTCCCTGAATTAGCAGCTCAATTACAATTGGCGATTAAAGGGGATTTACCTGAAAACTATGATTCCGAGTTTCCAGTATTCGAAGTTGGGACTTCTCATGCTACTCGTTCAACAGCTGGAGACGCATTAAATGCAATTGCAAAAACTGTCCCTTCTTTGTTCGGGGGTAGTGCAGATTTAGCAGGTTCAAACAAAACAAATCTTAAAAATGCTGGTGATTTCTCAGCAAGTTCGTATGAAGGCCGTAATATCTGGTTTGGCGTTCGTGAATTCGCGATGGGTGCCGCTTTAAACGGTATGGCACTTCATGGCGGGTTACGTGTATTTGGTGGAACATTCTTTGTCTTTAGTGACTATGTTCGTCCAGCTATTCGTTTGTCTGCATTAATGGGATTACCTGTTACTTATGTGTTTACACACGATAGTATAGCTGTTGGAGAAGATGGACCTACGCATGAGCCAATAGAACAACTTGCATCATTGCGTGCAATGCCGAATCTATGCGTTATTCGACCTGCTGATGGGAACGAATCTAATGAAGCATGGAAACTTGCCATTTCGTCGAAGGATATGCCGACAGCACTTATCCTTTCACGTCAAAACTTGCCGATACTTGAACATAGTGCGGCATTAGCAAAAGAGGGCGTTGCTAGAGGAGCATATGTTGTTTCGCCAGCATCAAAAGAAGAAGCAGATGCGTTAATTCTTGCTACAGGTTCTGAAGTTTCGTTAGCAGTAGATGCACAAAAACAATTAGCGAAAGATGGAATTGATGTTGCAGTTGTTTCTATGCCTTCTTGGGATCGCTTTGAAAAACAAGATGCTGAATATAAAAATTCGGTACTTCCGAAAACAATTAAAAAACGTCTTGCAATTGAAATGGGAACTCCATTTGGTTGGGAGCGTTATTCTGGTGATGAGGGAAGTATTTTAGCTATTAATCGATTTGGTGCAAGTGCTCCGGGAGAAATAGTAATGAAAGAATTTGGTTTCTCCGTTGAAAATGTTGTAGCTCGTGTGAAATCATTAATGAATAAATAATAAAAACAAGTAATGGCTAAATTTCGCCATTACTTGTTTTTTTTCGCTGAAAATAGTAATAAACAACTTACTCCGTTCGACAGAATATTCTTGAAGTATGCTTTATACTATTGAAAAAACGGGGGAATGAATATGCGCACATATAAAATAATTCATATCAAAAAAGAATATCAATCCTTTGTCATTGGTAGGGAAAAAATGTTGCATGAATTACTGTTTGATGAATCGCATTTCGTTACGGAAGAGCCTGAAGAGTTAAAATTTGTGTGTGAAAGTTTAAATACGAAAAACATGAAAGAATGTATTCAAGAGCGTTTGCAGCGCGTATTTACGAATATGACACTTAATCAGGATCACATCTTTTTTGAGCACCCTGTAAAGGGGTCGATTGAGATGTCCTTTTCCCCTTATTATTTACACGTGAGTTGTGAAGGCTCACAAATGTTAGATTTAGATCTATTTGCTGGTTTGTCAGATACATGTGATTGTTACTTAGCATTCCAGCAAGAACAGAATGCATATGGGTGGTTAAAACCAATTAAAATTGATTCATTGCATTCGTTTTCAGAAATTCTAGACTTCGTATAGAAACATAATGTATTTTCATGTATAATCCTTCATGGAGATAACTTCTCAGTGGATCTTTCAAGAAGGAGGAAATGAAACTATGGAATTATGGTTAGCTATAACATTAATTATTGTTGCACTAGTAGCTGGAGTTGCAATTGGTTTCTTTGCTGCTCGTCAATATATGATGAAGTATTTAAAAGATAACCCACCAGTTAACGAACAAATGCTTCGCATGATGATGGCTCAAATGGGTCGCAAACCATCAGAAAAACAAGTAAAACAAATGATGAATCAAATGAATAAAATGCAAAAATAAAAACAGCACTCCTTTGTGAGTGCTGTTCAGACTGTAGACAAACTCTTTAATTTTGAGTTTGCCTACAGTCTTTTTTCATTTAAAATTAGAATATGACAAATCATGTGGAATCTGAGCCCTTTCCTGCGGACGAACGCCTCAATCTCCTCGACCTAAAGGTCTGTGGGGCTTTCGGCATCCGTTTTTCCGCGGGAGTGGCTCTGATTCCTTTCCTTTTTAAAAATACTTACTTGAGGTGACCATAATGCTATCAAAACATAATTCCATAGTTTCATTTCCTCCTT
>JBFIXW010000130.1:0-5804 GCA_041605715.1 Paenisporosarcina sp. | reverse complement strand
GGAATGGACCGGGTGTTCTTTTAAGTAGTTCATCATCAATGTGTATGTTTCTTGAGGATACAGTGTACCGTCAAAGTCGAATATTGCTACGCGCATGGATTATTCACTCCTGTTCTATTGCTTTATTTTACCATGAATAAAATATACCAGCTACTAGATAGAAGGGAGGGGTGGTGATTTTCTCCTCCTTCTATTTGAAGTGACTGGTTGCGGTTTAGTTACTAAATTAAAAAAATGAAGTGATACTATTAATATCTAATGTATTTCAAACAGAGTTTATTGCAAAAATAAGAGTATGTATTTGCATGAATATATTTTATATAGTGATTACAAATTTAAGAGTGAAATAAATCGGATAGAAATTGGACAAAATAGAACGCTTGTTTGTATAATTAATATATAACCTTTTCTACGATTGAGAGGATGATAGATCATGCCGAGACACTCAACTATCAAAGATGAAGACATTATTGCAATGTATAAAGGCAACGTTCCATTTAAAGAAATGATGAGTGTTTCCGGTCTTTCAGACAGAGCTATTCGGAATGTGATGTATAAGCATGGAATTCCTATGAATCGAGCTCAATCATCAGGTCAACCAAGAAAAAACAATGTAAATGAAGACTTTTTTACAATTTGGTCTCATGAAATGGCATGGGTTTTGGGCATTTTAGTTACGGATGGTCATATAGTCAAAGAAAACCATAGCATTTGTTTTTCTCAAAAAGATGAGCGTATTCTTCGAATAATTGCTAAATATATGGCAGCTGATTATGTGTTAACACCTTTTGGAAAAACGAAAAAAACCCCAACTTTAATCATTCATTCAAAGAAAATGAAACAAGATCTTGAACTATTAGGGATTACTCCTTGTAAATCATTAACAGTTCCTTTTCCAAAAGTTCCTGAAGAATATCTTTCATCATTTGTTAGAGGGGTTATCGATGGTGATGGATGGGTGCAAAAAAACGGATATGTTATGAATGTCACATCTGCTAGTGAATTATTTTCTAAAGGACTTTTGGAAGTGTTTATATCCTAGAACTTAATAGCAGAAATCACTGTAGAATTCACGAAACTTAATAGAAGTGTATATCGTGTATGGGTAAAAGGTAAATATGAAATTCCAAAGCTAGCAGAAATAATTTATAAAAATGCGAAAGAAAACACCATTTCTCTTAAAAGAGAACGAATGACTCAACGTCTATATGAAATGAAACAACAATATCAAGGAGTGATTGATAATGTGGAAATTAATGAACGGTAGACTAATACAAACAACAGATAATTCAAGAGTGAAATTCCGTACAAATATTAGCAAAGCCATTATAGAATCTTTAAAAGAAATTTCCGAACAAAATGATACCCATGTAAATTATTTGCTGGAGAGCGGATTAAAAACGTTGTTAATTGAGGACTCAATTTCTTTTAATAAAGAAAATCGACCAAAAGATCGTGTCCAGTATAAAACAACTTATGATGCCGAACTTTTAAAGCAAGTTAAAGATTTTGCAAAAGATCATGACTTATTTATAAATGATGTAATGGAGTACAGTGTTAAGTTTATTGATGTTAAAGAGAGTAAAAATATGAATTATCGTTACAGAGTAGAGAAAGGATAGATGAATCAATAAATAAAGCAGTTTCAAACTACGCCCCGGTCATAATATCTATTATGGGAAGCTGAGTATCATTAGACAAGTATACTTGAAACAGTGAGACGAATTTAATTATTCATGCATTTTACACAATTTCAAAGTCTTTTCTTGGTGATAGATTTCAAACGTATTTAGATCATTTCAAAAATTCCTAATATGGCGGTCCAGTTCGCAATTTATTCAGCTGCTTTTTAATATGCAATCGTTAACTATATTTAAAACTTATTTAAGTTGTTAATTACTTTTTATCGTTGCTTTAGGATTATATTTGATACTGATGGTACGCAAATCCCTTTAGAATACATTCGTTCACTAACTGCTTCCTCTTGCGTGTAAAAAAAAGAAGCCTTCAAACACTGGTTGTAAATGTAATGGTTTCAACATAGGACGAGCCTCTATATTCTCTTCAGACAATTCAGTAATTTATTCCATGTGTACTTTTTTAATAATCTTGGGATCTAACATAAGTGCTGTAATCCATCGATTAGAGCATGTTCCTTCTAATTCTGGCATAAGCTCAAGACCATTAATAGCACCTTATGCATTCAGATATCTATTAAAAACTGCTCTTCTTGCAATTACACGATCATCTAATACTTCTAATTGTGCACGCCCAATTCCATCCAAAACATTACTTCTGCGATAATTGTAACCTTACACTATGATAATAATGTAGTGCAGAATCTCGTGCCTGTGTTGCCAAAAAATGAGCTTCTTTCACTAATTTTTATCATTAGAAACTAACATACCCCCACTAGTTGTGGTAATAATTTTAACCCCATTAAATGAATTAATGCCTATATTTCATAGGAACCGCTTTTCTTTCCTTTATAAATAGATCCTAACGATTCGGCATCATCTTCAAGAATAGGAACTTGATACCGACTGCAAACTTATTAATTCATCCATCTTTGACCGTGTAAATTCAAAATGATTACGGCTTTTGGCATCGTTCCTTTTGACTCAGCATCTTGAAAATCTCGAAACAGTGCACTAGGAGACATATTCCAAGTATCCGGCTCTGAGTCAATAAATACAGGAGTAGCATATTCATATATAATTGGAGATGCACTAGCAATAAAGGTTAACTTCTGACAAAAAACAATATCACCATTGCCTACTTTTTAGTAATTTATAGGCTAAGTGAATAGCTGCCGTTCCAGAGATTATGACTGCAGCGTCACTTACACCAACATAAGTAGGTCCAACAGTAGCAATCCAATTTGTATCAAACGCATTATTTATATATTTTTGCTCTTTCCCCTTCATGTGTGGGGATGATAAATAAATTCTATCAGCTATTTAAAGTTCTTCTCCTCTCTTCATTATTTGAGCAGGAACTCCAGCGGCGACAATGTTACTTCCTAAGTTTGAAATGACTACTGAACCAGCACCAACGGTAGACCACTCTCCTACTTTAATTGAAGGGATAATTGAGGATGCAGTACCTATATGTGTACCAATTCCTACTTCTGATCCTCCAGTTAATATTGCTCCAGGAGATATATGTACAAAATCTCTTACTAAACTATTATGCTCAATGACTGCTGTACTATTAAGAATTGCATGCATTCCAATTGATGCCTGAGCATTCACTACAACTAGAGGCATGACTACCGTTCCTACATCAATCGTTGCATTTGGGCTGATAATTGCGCTTGCATGAATTACCGTTGCATACGACTCATTTGGTAAATTTAATTTATCTACAATTGCTTTTCGAATTTTATTAGAGCCTATTCCAATAATAACGCGAACGTTTTTTTGTTCTAATAATTCATAAACGGTATGAATTGGACCTTTAATAATCCCATTTTCATGGAAAATTTCTGTATACAAATTATCTAAAATGGCAATCACTCGATTGTCTGGAGTAGAATGGACACAATCGACTATGACTTTGGAATGTCCTCCAGCTCCTACAATGACTATTTTTGACTGACTACCTTCAAATTTGGTCATTGTCACATGACCTTGCTTGTTGATACCATCAGTCTTAAACACTTTTAAGATTGTCATAATTAGAATTTTAATATCTAACCAAAAAGACTGATTTTCTACATACCACACATCAAATTCAAATTTTTGCTCCCAAGAAATTGCATTACGTCCATTCACTTGTGCCCATCCAGTAATACCTGGACGAACATTATGTCGCCGAGCCTGACATGGACTATATAAAGGTAAATACTCGATCAATAATGGCCTTGGTCCAACGAAACTCATATCCCCTTTTAAAACATTCCAAAGCTGAGGGAGTTCATCAACGCTAAACTTGCGCATCAATTGACCCAATCTAGTCAATCGCACTCCATCCAGAAGTAGCTCTCCCTTTGCATCACGTTCATTTGACATAGAACGAAACTTATAGATATCGAATAGTTTCCCATTCATTCCTGGACGTGATTGTCTAAATAATACTGGTGTCCCAATCATTTTACGTATGAGAATTGCAGTAAGTACGAAGAGAGGTACCAAAACTATAAGTAGGAATAAGCTGATTGTAAAATCAAATATTCGTTTCAAATACACACTCATTTCATTGGAAATGTTTTTTAACTTATTCCTCACCTATTAATTAGTCACATTAAATTATTTCATTAAATTATTTCTTTTGATTGCTATTTGATGAAATAACAATTGCGCATATTAGTAAAATTTGAGAGGTTTTGTTATTTGTAGCGTCAAGAAAATTGCGTAAAGAGAGAAAAACTTTTCTTGTAGATGTAACCATTTTCAATCTTCTTTGAACATGACTGCCAGCTCTGCTGAAGCTTGATCAATCCTAAGTGACATTGAGTAGAAAACTTTTGGTTGTATATGTCAAACAGATAATCAAAAAATCTCTCAAGAGATTGTTCATTTGGAAATTGATCTTTTTTCTTACTATATTTGTTGATTTGTTTGTTAAAAGACTCAATTAAGTTCAAATACTTCTCCAAATCGATTTAGGATAGCTATATAAAATGGATATATATGTGTTTTACACTGTTAAGTTTGTCACTTTAGGATAGACAGATTTCTACTTTTTTGCACATTTCACGATTCTCAGAGTGATAGACGAATTTTAAATCTCCACACATTTCTTCACGTTCTGTAACACGAACCTCGTCAGCGACCGTCCGAAAATGATGAACGTTAAATGGCTGGTATTGTACATCCAGAAAAACTTTAAATATACGAGCAGTATTGCTTTTAAGGCAGTCTGAAATAAATATAAGGATTTCGTCTGTACCAGGAGCCTTCATATCAACTAACAACACTTTCCAAACGAAAGCAGATTCTGTTGGTGCAATCGTATATATATGTAATTGATCCAACTCTTTAATCCAATCAAGCTCCTTTTACGAATCAATATTGACAATACATCCATTTTTAATGGCTTCTACAAAGGTTTCTTTGGAATTGGCGACCCCATTATAGAAGATTTTATCCTTTTCATACCAGCTTTTTGGATAAATCATATTCATAGTCTGAAACCAATTCTGCATAGATTTCGCGGTTTTTAAAGTAATTCAATAACCAAGTAAAACCGTTGTTTTTGAATGAATAGCCAATTACCCCAATATTATTAAAGGGCTTCCTCTACCTGATTGAGTTTTGACTGTAATTCCTATTCATTGATTAAATTAAGGTGTTTCTAAGTAGTTATGAGTTAAATAATATTTTAAATTACTCATTATACAAACATCCTTATACTTATAGATTTATCTAACCCTCTTGTTTCTTTACACTTGCTTTTGTCATAAGAAAGGAATTAATGGTCAATGAAATAAATAACCAAAATTCTTGTCGACCCCACATATCTGAACTAACTAGTAATCTTCCAAAAGAAACAGCAAATATAATTGTCAATAATAAATACAATTCATTATCTGTTTTTCTAATTATCCGCAGCAAAAAAAACATTGTCATAGCAAATAAAAGAAAAAAAAGCATCCCAATTACACCAAATTCCAATAATATCTGTAAAAACAGATTATGAGAAGTTATGTCCCACAGAGTGTGGGTAATTCCAATGCCACTGCCAAATATGGGTTCCCTTATAATTTGTTCTATAAATTGTTCGTATAAAAAATCTCTTCCTGAACTTGACTCTGCAAAACCATCATTAATCATGACTTGTAACTTACTGATCGAATAAGT
>JBFIXW010000129.1:0-5871 GCA_041605715.1 Paenisporosarcina sp. | reverse complement strand
ATGGAGCATTGATGTTTAAAGGGAAATGAGCACTTGTTAAAAGTGGTGGGTATTTTCAATAAGGGACAAGAGCAAATTGCCGAAATTAATTTACTTAAAACTGGATAATAATTTACCATTTGTAAGACCAATTCAACAACCATAATGAATAGACCATCCTAATAAGAATGGTCAGACACTACTCTAATATCGTTCTAAGCAAAATTTCTAATGTTAGAGCACTTACATCAGATTCCGATAATATTCCGGCTTCAGCTTTTTTTGCCCATTCATCGGATGTTAGAATACCTAGCTCGTGTGCTCGTTTAAATGATCGTGCAGCAGACTGTTTTAACGTAAATGTTGAAGGGTTGTGCATGAGTTCCCCTTCTTTTGGTTTGGTTGACGGCGGCTTAGGAGATTCTATTGGTTGCACAATGACTTTAGGAATCAAATTAAAATACTCTACAATTCCGTTGGCAATTGCTTCACCTTGCGCTTTCATATACTGATAATTTCTCATTTTTAGTATGTCTATTCGTGAATCCATAAAACCACCTTCTATAAGAACGGCTGGCATCTTGGTTTCACGTAATTCGTGAAAGTTAGCTGTTTTAAGTCCACGATTCTTAAGTTTCATTGCTTCAACTACTTTTGGATGAATCTTACTCGCGATGGAAACTGATTTTGGATTTGCTTGAGGATGTTTAAACGTAAATGTTTCTACCCCACTATGGTTACCCCACGTGCCAGTGAATGCATTATGGTGACAACTAATGTAAAGGTCTGCTCCCCAACTGTTTGCTGTATCAGTTCGTTCCCTTAAAGGCACGTCTGTTTTGCCACTAGGATCATCAACTCTTAACTGCTCCACGCCCACATATTTTGCTAACTGCCTCATACCAGCTATAACGACTTTATTATTAAATGACCATTCTCTTTCGTCATTTGGAGACCGTTTACCTGGCGTAAGAAGTCCATGACCTGCTGACCATGCAATTTTTGTCATTCGTAGATTACCTCCTTTCTTTTATTCATTCTTCAATCTTCATTGATATGTCGCGATTCTAAAAACCATATGTGGTGGGATCTGCAGCTCCTTCTTAACCTACATAAACTCACATTCATGCAGCCACATCTCTATTGTATGCAGTCTAATCTATTAAAACTGAGTTATTCACTAGGAAAATGAAGATTCAAAGTCTGTATAGGACAGAACTAAAATATGACATATTAGTAAAACTATTAAATAACTCCTACATCACGCAGTGACTTAGGCTTTAGATTTAAAATAAAATATAGATTAATTAATGCAATATACAGAAACACCAAATTGATCAGTAACTGCAAAAAATTAATACGTATAGATCTACAATCACTTCTCATAATAAAAAAAAGGAGTGAAAAACATGGCGAAACGAACACAGAAGAATGACGCAGATCAAAAGAATAAGCAAGGTTTTAACTCAAGCAAAACAGATTCAGAATTCTCCAAAGAGTTTGGAAGTGGAAGTGCAAATGCAAATCGAGCCAAGAAAGAAAAGGCGAAAAAAGAAAAAGCATCCAAGAACCAAGGTGAATGGAATGGGATGCATTGATTGAATAATAAATATCGATAGCGGAAAAACCTTTCTATGGCATGTTGTCAGGTTACTAAAAAATGAATTTCACATTAGCTAAAGCATTAGAATCATACAGGAAGGGAACAACAAATTTCACCTTCCTGTTTTCATTTTTGGAATTGTTATTTAAATTTAAGTGCAGTAAAAACTTTCAGCCTGTCTCGGTGATTGTGTTGTAAAATTATCACTTATTAGTATTTAAAGATTCATTCATTAATAGGCTCTAGATCTAAAATATACAAATGAAAATAGGCTACCTCACCTCCAAAGAATTTTGGATGGAAGTAACCTATTTTTTCATCAGCACTAAGTATTTTCCTTAGCCAACTTAGTAATTAAATCAATTTAACGGGGGGAACTTGGTACAAACAGTGGATATGCATTTTATTAATCCAAAGCAAGTAAATTGGTTGGTAACGGACGGCTAAAATAATAACCTTGTCCTGCGTCACATCCTTCTGATTTTAAATAATTTAACTGAACTTCATCTTCAATTCCTTCAGCAATGACTAGCATATTCAAGCTATGAGCCAGAGATATTATGGCTGATGTAATACGTTTTCCATTCAAATCACTATTAATGTCCCCAATAAAACTCCGATCTATTTTCACTTTATCAAATGGAAACTCACGGAGATAATTCAAAGAAGTATATCCAGTTCCAAAATCATCAATCGAAATGGTAATTCCGGCTTCTTTTAACTTAATTAAACTACCTTTTATTAACTCAATGTCTTCTAATAAAATGCTCTCAGTCACTTCAAGTTCCAGCCATTTTGCATCTATAGAAGCCTTTTCGATCGTGTCTAATACTATACTAACAAAATTGTCTTGCATTAATTGTTTAGTCGAAATATTAACCGATATTTTGATATTAAAAACATCTAATTCCTGCCATTTTTTTAATTGTGTACATGCAGTCTGAAGAACCCATTCTCCAAGTGAAATAATTTGGCCGCTTTCCTCAGCAACCGGTATAAACAGATCAGGAGATATTAACCCCATTTTTGGATGATGCCAACGAATAAGCGCTTCTACAGACATTAATTTATTTGTTTTTAAATCCTTTATCGGTTGATAATATAACTCAAACTCATTATTCCGAATGGCATTTTGGAGGTCTTGTTCAATCATACGTTTTTGTGCAGCTTTCAAGTCTAATTCTTCAGAGTAGATGGTGTAGCCATTTCTTTTACTTTTCTTTGTATGATATATAGCGGTATCTGCATTTCGAATTAATTCTGAAGCGCTTGTATCTTCCCCATTGTTAAAGGCAATTCCAATACACACTGTTACTTTAATAAGATGTCCCTCTATATTAAATGTGTTTCTCTTGATATCTTCATTAATCAAAGCTGCAAGCTGTACGACTTTTTCTTTTGAAATATCAGGTAACAGAATTGTAAATTGATCACCTGCTAAACGACTAATCGTATCCGTTTTACGGATAGTCTGTTTTAACCGTAAAGCAAATTGTATTAAAAACTCATCTCCTATTTGATGATTAAATGAATCATTAATCAGCTTAAATCGATTTACATCTATCATTAAAACTGCAAATTGCTGACGACCATCTATTGAAAGCTTAATTAACTGACTTAAACGGTCTTCAAAAAGTTTTCGATTTGGTAAACTAGTAAGAGGATCATAAAAGGCAAGTTGTTCTAATTGTGCATCTAAAAGCTTTTTCCTAGTGATATCTTTTGCAATTCCATATACCCCAGTTATTTGACCATTAACTTTCATCGGGAAATGGGTACCATTTATATAAATCGTTCTACCATCTTTCCGTCTTATACCAACTTCTGAATTGCTTGATATACCAATCATTGCTTTTTCGAATTGAGAAATAGTATGAGGTAAATCTTCAGCTATTACAAATGAGTCTAAAGACATCTTTAAGATTTCATCTTTCGAGTAACCAGTTAAGCTCTCACTTGCTGGATTAACATCAATTAACATGCCCTTTTCATCTAATGTAAAAATGGCATCGGGACTATTATAAAAAAGAGACTCGTACTTTTCCATAGTTTCTTGCAGTCGAATTTCTGCTGATACTGTCACTGTCATATCAATTACAGTTCCAAACATCGTAATTTCACCATTGATTTTTGATGCACTTGTATGTACTTCTGCATATATGAAACGCCCATCTTTTTTCATCAATCTTAATTTATATCTTGAAGGTTCAGTATATCCACTAGTTCTTTTTACTATATTTTTCTTTACTTCAATATAATCTTCTACATGTATAATTTTATCTAGTGAAATACTTTTATCTGTCAATTCTTCTTTTGAATAACCCAGTAAAGAAGCAAGATGAGCATTTACATAAGTAAAATAATTCCCTCCTAATATATAGATTCCCACTGGTGATTGATCAATTAAAGTAAGAAACATTGTTTTATAAAATGGTAATTCAGGGTGTTCTACGTCATCTTGATTTGCTACATGTTTAATAAATTCACTTAACGTTTTTCCCTCACTCATTACCTGCTGATATAACTGTTGTAAATCTTTGATTTGACCCATCTCCTTAATAAATGTTCTGCTCTACTTATTATTTAAAATATCATCATTAGTTACTGTGGTCGTAATGTTTAAGAATATATATAGGAAATGGATATTCCAACAAAAAGTAGACAAGAGTAAATGTTTTTAGATAATCTACACTAACCTGTTCAATCACTTAACTATTTGAACTAACTAAAGACACTATGACTTATTATATGTTCAAATTTTAAGGAACTTTTAAACATTGTTTGCATTTTTGAATAATCAGATCATGTACATAGCGTAAAGTGAACTTTGTTCACTTTAAGTGAACACATATTCAAAAAAAATAATAGATATTATCCAACATCTACTTGTTGATTTTTAGGATTAGGGCGAACTTGAGATTTGTTTACCATAAGTTCAACAATTTGTTGAACAATTTTTAATTCTTGTTCATTCAAATGAGATCCACCCCACTGTAATTCATTACTTATCATACAGTTAACTGACTGAGGAATATTAGTAAGGCCAAGAATATAATCTGTAGAGACTTGATAAAGTTGAGCTAATACGATTATTTTATCAATGGGTGGAGTTCTAGTACCACCTTCGTAACCAGCATAAGAAGATTTAGCAAGACCAAGTTTAATGGCAACTTCCTGCATAGTATACCTTCGTTCTAAGCGAAGTAGTTTTAGACGTTCTTGTAAAGAAGTAATAATAAATTCCCTCTTCCTATTTATATGGTCAGTCCTGTCTTACCTATTCTAGTATACTCATTTAGTCTTTCAGAAATTTTATGGATTTCATTTTGATACATAACTGTTTTTTCTTGAATCATAACCAATTGATCTTCAGTTAAAAGATGATTTGGTTTAGTAGAATAATGGGCAAACGTTCCTGTTACTCGTCCTTCACTTGTATAGAAAGGAACTGATGTGCATGATTTAAAACCGAATTTCAAGGCATGATCTTTATAATCTTTCCATAATGAGCATGTTTGAATATCGGAATTCACGACCTCTTTTCTAAAAATACCTTTCCCACAAGATCCACAACTTTCATTAAATAATCCCTCTTCATTAATCCCATTAAAAAAACTAAAAAAATCTAATGGAATACTTGGTGCTGCCCCATTAAAAATAAAATTTCTGTTCCTATCATAAAACACCATAGAAACAAATACCCCATCTAGCACTTGTTCTAAATCTAAACACATTCGGCCTAGTTCCATCTTTAGCTCTAAGAACTCAACTTCACTCTTAGTCAATAACTGATTATTTAACGCATTCTTTAAGTGAACCTTTAGGTCTGGTTCATTTTTTCCTAAAAGAGGGTTAATAATTTTCAGTTGATCTTTTATGATTTTTTTCTGATTAAATTGATGTAAATAGTTAATAGTACAATTAGTAATTGAGCAATTTTTTAGTTTCATTATTTCTCCTAAACAAACCATAAATAATTAAAATCTCTTTAATTCATTAATATACAGCATATTCTTACTAATTAACAGACTTTTTTATGTTCATCCTCTTTCTTTAAATTAGTTGAATGGTATAGTCGAGTATTCTAAACTCTATCATGTAGTTGGTTGTACATAGAACTACTTCAAATATTATCTTATTGATTTAATATCCCTCTCATGCTATACTAATATAACTAAAGATGTTTAACAGCTTGTTAACCCAATTTTGACTTCCAATAATGTTGATTGTTTATGTTCTATAATTGTCTCAAGTTGTAGTATATGATGTTTGTTTGCAATCAGAATTAT
>JBFIXW010000128.1:0-5886 GCA_041605715.1 Paenisporosarcina sp. | reverse complement strand
TCACATTTCTTGGTAGAATAAAGAAAAAGAGTAAAGGGGGAGGCACATATGACGTCACATCGAATTTATATAGTAGAAGATGATCGTAAAATTGCCTCGCTACTTGCCGATACGTTGCGCAAATATCAGTATGAGGTAAAAACAGTTGATGACTTCGATAATATTTTAGAAGAGTTTGAAGCCTTTGATCCGCATCTCATACTATTAGACATTAACTTACCTTCTTATGATGGCTATTATTGGTGCCGTCAGTTCCGATTAAAAACGACTTGTCCAATCATTTTTATTTCTGCAAGGTCTGGGGATATGGATCAAGTTTTTGCACTCGAAAATGGAGGAGACGATTTCATTACGAAACCTTTCCATTACGAAATCGTCTTAGCCAAAATAAGAAGTCATTTACGACGCACTTACGGAGAGTATGCAGCCAAACAAGAAGAACGAACTATCAAATTAGGTAAGCTTTGCTTATATTTAGAGCGTATGGAATTACATACGAAAAGCCAAGAAATTCCGTTGCAAAAAAGGGAGTGTACGATTCTCGAGTTATTAATGGATCAATCGCCAAAAGTAGTGACGCGTGAACACCTTCTCGAGGAACTATGGGATGATCAAGCTTTTGTTGATGAGAATACGTTAAATGTTAATATGACACGTGTAAGAAAAAAATTACAGGATTACGGTATCACTTCTACAATTGAAACGGTTCGAGGCGCAGGATATCGATTTGTACTAAGTAAAGAGGAATCATCATGAGTATTCGATTGTTTATGAAGGAGCATATGGCTTATGTGCTATTTCAGTTTATTTTAGTGCTATTTATCATGTCCTTGTATTGGTTAGATGGATTTCGAAACATTGATACAGCGATTTATTCAGTTGTCATTAGCACGATGCTGATTTTGTCTTTTTTAGTAGGTCGATATGTAAAACGATATTCTTTTTACCAAAAGATATTGTCACAGCCGATTGAAATGGAAGCGGCATTGCAACACAATGCGAAATCTCCTGAACCAGAACAAGTTGAAGTCTTTAGTCAAAGCCTTTATCGACTTTATCAAAATGAAGTTCAAGCTCTTTATGCGAATCAAAACAGACATTTACAATTTATGAACCAATGGGTTCATCAAATGAAAACCCCTCTTTCTGTGGCTGAGTTATTGCTACAAGAAGATGGAGAAGTGAATAAGAAGAGTCTACAAGAAGAAATTGATCGTCTAAAACGTGGATTAGATTCTGTGTTAATAAATGCGCGAATCGATACATTTGAGCAGGATATGCAAGTGGAACAAGTACAGTTAAAGCAACTTGTTTCCGAAGTAGTTTCTGAACACAAACGATTATTTATTACCCATCATGTGTATCCCGTTATTACAATTGACGAGAAGTATGTAATTACAACAGATGTTAAATGGTTACGTTTTGTGTTAGGTCAATTTATCACGAACGCAGTGAAATATACGTTTGAAGAAGGAAAAAAAGTCTTTATTGAAGCAAATTGTCAAAATGGATATGTCTTATTAGCGGTTAGGGATGAAGGGATTGGCATTCCTAGTGCTGACTTACCACGAGTCACGAAAGCATTTTTCACGGGCGAGAATGGTCGTAAAACGGGTGAAAGCACAGGTATGGGTTTGTACTTAGCGAAAGAAATTTGTGAGAAGCTTGGCCATGAACTCACGATTGAATCCGAACCTAAAATAGGGACGAAGGTTTCTGTTTTATTTAAAAATCAAGACGCTGTCAAGAGAGGTGAACAAGAAGATGCCGATATTGAAAATGGAAGATGTGACGAAGGTCTATGAGGGAAAAGTGACGCACCGAGCGTTAAACCAATTAAGTTTTGAAGTGAACAAAGGTGAATTTGTTGCTGTAATGGGTCCGTCAGGTAGTGGGAAGACGACGTTGTTAAATATTATCTCTACCATTGATACGGCAACTTCAGGTTATGTGACGATTGATGGAATGCGTCCGGAAGAAATGACGAAGAACGAGCTGGCTCTATTTCGACGGAGACAGCTCGGATTTGTTTTTCAAGACTTTAATTTAATGCAAATGCTCACAGTTGAAGAAAATATGGTGTTGCCATTAACCTTAGATGGTCATTCGGTTGCTGAAATGCAAAAAAGGCTAACCGATATTTCATCAAAATTAGACTTACAAAACATCCTAAACAAGCGTCCGAATGAAATTTCGGGTGGACAAGCTCAACGTACAGCTATTGGTCGCGCTCTTATTCATCAACCTGCATTCATATTAGCGGATGAGCCAACTGGAAATTTGGATTCAAAAGCTTCGCGTGACGTGATGGAATTATTAATGAAAGTCAATCGCGAACAAGATACAACCATTTTAGTTGTCACACATGATCCGATTGCAGCAAGTTACTGCGACCGAGTGGTATTTATTAAAGATGGTGAATTTTTTAACGAGATTTATAGCGATGAACGAAGACAGACTTTCTTCCAGCGCATCTTAAATGTATTATCCCTTCTTGGAGGCAATGTCCATGACCTTTCGACAATTCGCCTATCGTAATGTCATAAGGAATCGCCGAATTTACGCAGCGTTTTTCATGGCGAGTATGTTCTCAGTGATGGTGTTTTTTATGTATTCCATGCTCCTCTTTCATCCGCAAATGGATGAAGGCTTTTTTGGGGATTTTGCTGCAACAGGCATGATTGTGGCTGAAGTCATTTTATATATTTTCACATTGTTTTTCTTGTTTTATTCCATGAGTGCTTTTTTACAAGCTCGGTCAAAAGAGTTTGGTTTATTGCTTCTTTTAGGAATGGAAAAGAAACAATTGAATCGGCTTGTTTTTTTAGAAACGATGCTTATTGGTGCATTTTCAGTTGCCACTGGGATTTTGTTTGGCTATGCCTTTTCAAAGTTCTTTTTCATGATTGTACGAGAAATGCTTCAGCTTCAGAATTTGCCATTATATCTATCCATTAAACCATTTGCCCTAACGATCGGTGCGTTTGTAAGTCTGTTTGTGATTATCGCCATGACGAGTGTTGTATTTATTCGCGAGCAACGCATTGTTGAGTTAATGCGGGGGTACTTCACTTCGGATGATCGCCAAAGCTATTCCACATTTAAAGCGATTTTAGGCATCGTTTTACTGGTGGTTGCATATGCTGCAGCAACATTTACATCGACTCGTGTTGTTTTTACACTTTCGATTTTTTTACCTCCTATTGCGGCATTAGGAACCTATTTCTTTTTTACACATACCGTGTTGTTTTTTCACCATCAAGTTCAAAAAAGGAAATCACTTTATTGGAACCGATACCGCCTAATTGCTGTTTCTGAAGGTGCTGTAAAATTACGTGAAAATGCCCGTATGTATTTCATTGTTACGATTGTATCAACAGTTGCTTTCCTGTCGGTGGGAACGTTAACTTCACTGTCTTCCTATACAGGCCAATACAGAGATTTAAATCCATTAGGACTTATATACTCTAGTGAATTAGATAATCCATTAGAACGTCAGCATATTCGATTGTTAACGTCAGAATTAGAAGAAGAGGGTTTATCTTACTCGATGGTTCCATTTCAAATTAAGAAACAAACCTCTTCTTATACGCAATTTGAAGTTGAGATTCTGAGAGAAGCCGATGTTAATAGCTTAGCTGTAGCTCAAGGGCATCCGTTAATTAATTTAGATCCTGGGGAAGCCATGTTTATTCCCTATTCTGAAAATGCTTTATCCATTTTAGAGAACAGTAGTATCCAAACCGTGTTAGAGGAAAGTAATGTGCCCATCACAGTAAAAGGTGTCTACCCAAGAATGTTGTTTCCTTCTATGATTTTAGGGGCTAATGTGGTCGTTGTTAGTGACCAGGATTATGCGTTAATTGTGGCACCACTCCAAGGCAAATCGATGAATGATTCAAGGTTTAACTTTTATGCTTTTCACATTCCTGAATGGGAACGAACAAAGTCGGTTGGACTTGATCTAGATTCTCAGATGACTGAATCCATTTATCAAAACCAGTTAAATGACTTACCTTTTTTCTTTGAGAACCCAGGGTTAAATTATTCAATTATACGAGCTACTTTTTCATTGTTATTATTTACAGGTTTGATGGTAGCTGCCGTGTTATTATTAGCAGCTGGAAGTTTTATTTACTTTAAATTGTATACAGGACTTGAAAGAGACAAGAAGCAATTTGCTGTATTAAAACGGATGGGATTGACGGATCAAGAAATGATAAATATCGTCAATCGACAGCTTATTCCACAATTTTTCTTGCCGTGGGGAATTGCTATGCTTCATAGTGCATTTTCTTTTCTTTCCTTGCAAGTTATTTGGAGTGACTTAGCTGATGTGTCTATTCTTTTTGAAATGGCACTTGTATTAGTCGCATTTACCTTCATACAAGTCGTTTATTATTTCTTAATCAGATGGCGTTATATAGCGCACGTAAAAGCATCGTGAGGTTTCACGATGCTTGTTGTATTGTCTGAAGATTTCTTATATAATGAAATTATTGAATAATGAATGAGTATTCATTCAACGAATAAGGAGAGATACCGATGAATTTAGTTCAACGTGTGAGGGAAACATCATTAGAACAACCAACTAAAATAGCCTATCACTTTATGGGGAAAGATACTTCTTACGCTGAGTTCGATCAGTCAATTGCTAGATTTGCTTCAGCTTTACGAGAATTAGGAGTAGAAAAAGGAGATCATGTTGCTTTCTTATTAGGGAATACACCTCATTTTTTAATTTCTTTGTATGCATCTATGCGTTTAGGTGCAACAGCCATTCCGATCAATCCAATATACACACCTGATGAAATTTCATACATCATACATAACAGCCAACCAAAAGTAATTATTGCTTTGGATATGTTATTGCCGTTAGTAGAAAAAGCATCCGGTGCATTCCCATCTGTAAGTAATTATGTGATTTGTGAAACGATGCCAGAAACGACTGAGAAACTCGCTGGTTTACCTGAAGAATTGCGCAGCAAAGTAAAATCATTTACACAACTTGTGATGTCGTCTTCTCCAGATGCACTTCCTGTTGAAGTGGCACAAAATGATACCGCTGTCATTCTTTATACGTCTGGTACTACGGGTCGTCCAAAAGGTGCCATGCTTACACATGAGAATTTATTTTCAAATGCTCGTGACATTGCAGACTACTTAGGATTCACTGCTGAAGATCGTGTCCTTGCGACATTACCTGTATTCCATGTTTTCGCGTTAACGGTAGTGGTTAATGGACCGTTACTAAAAGGAGCGACAATCTTATTAGTACCGCGCTTTACGCCTCAAGATGTATTTGAGACGGTTAAAGCTCAAAAAGCAACAGTATTTGCAGGTGTTCCGACGATGTACAATTTCTTATATCAAACACCCGACTCGGATGTATCAGACTTCTCGACGATTCGCCTAGCTATCTCGGGTGGTTCATCTCTACCGGTTGCTTTGCTACACAACTTTGAAAATAAATTCAATGTCCGCATTTCAGAGGGGTATGGATTATCCGAAGCGTCACCTGTAACGTGTTTCAATCCTTTGGATCGAGATCGAAAAGCTGGTTCGATTGGAACGTCTATTTCTAATGTAGAAAATCGTGTGGTGAATGAATTAGGTGATGATGTGCCAGTTGGTGAAGTGGGAGAACTTATTGTTCGGGGACCTAATGTCATGAAAGGGTATTACAACATGCCTGAAGAAACAGAAGCGACGATTCGTAATGGATGGTTATACACAGGCGATCTTGCGAAAATGGATGAAGAAGGTTACTTCTACATCGTTGATCGTAAGAAAGATTTAGTTATTGTCGGTGGCTTTAATGTTTATCCACGAGAAGTGGAAGAAGTGTTATTTGCGCATCCAGACGTGGTTGAGGCTGCTATTATT
>JBFIXW010000127.1:0-5976 GCA_041605715.1 Paenisporosarcina sp. | reverse complement strand
CGTTCGTCCTGAGCCAGGATCAAACTCTCCATAATAGGTGAGTCGATTAGCTCGACTTTGTTGCTGGCGTCAAAAATTTTGACGTTTATAATGAACAATTAAGTTCAAGTTTGTTTTCGATACCGACAGGTGTCGGCGGAAAAAAACGTTTTCGCTTTAAGCACCGAAGTGCTGTCCGCATATTTCGTTGACGTTTTGCTGTTCAGTTTTCAAGGTTCATTTGTTGGTCACTCTCGCGACAGCAACTTTAATATAATAACAAATTTGAAATTCAATGTCAACAACTTTTATTAACATTTTTCGTTTCAATGTTGCACTCAAATTAGCAACTTGATTAATATACCACCATATAAAAGCAGAGGCAACCCCTTTTTTACAAAAAAAATAAAAAGCTAGAATTTCTTCTAGCTTTTCTATAAATGTTAGTCACGGTGACGCATTTGAGGGAATAATAAAACATCTCTAATTGAAGGAGAGTTGGTTAATAACATAATCAATCGGTCAATACCGATTCCTAATCCACCTGTTGGTGGCATACCGTATTCTAGAGCTTCAATGAAATCATCATCCATTTCATGCGCTTCGTCGTTGCCTTCTTCCTTCTCGACAAGTTGAGCTTCGAATCGTTGACGTTGATCGATCGGATCATTTAATTCCGTGAAAGCATTTGCATGCTCACGACGTACAATAAATAATTCAAAACGATCTGTGAAGCGACCATCTTCAGGATTTTTCTTCGCTAACGGAGAAATCTCTACTGGATGACCATACACAAATGTAGGTTGAACTAATGTTTCTTCTACTTTTTGCTCGAAGAATTCATTTAAGATATGTCCCGCTTCCATAGTAGGTTTCACATCAACACCATGTTCTTTAGCAAGAGCGTGAGCTTGTTCTTTTGTTACCGGTGCCCAGAAGTCTACTCCAGTAGCATCTTTTACAGCATCAGCCATGTGAAGTCGTTTCCAACCTGGTGACAAATCAATTTCGTCTTCTCCATACATAACCTTCGTTGTTCCTAGAACATCTTGTGCAACGTGAGAGATGACATTTTCAGTTAAAGCCATAATATCTTTATAGTCAGCATACGCTTCGTAAAGTTCAAGCATCGTAAACTCTGGATTGTGACGAGTCGAAATCCCTTCATTGCGGAATACGCGACCAATCTCGTATACTTTCTCTAAACCGCCAACAATTAGACGTTTCAAATGAAGTTCAATCGCAATACGCATATACAATGTCATATCAAGTGCATTGTGATGCGTAATAAATGGACGAGCGGACGCTCCACCTGCAATTGAATGCATTAAAGGTGTTTCTACTTCTAAGAAGCCTTCGCCATCTAAATATCGACGCATTGATTGAATAATACGGCTACGAGTTATGAACGTTTGTTTGCTGTCATCACTCGTCATTAAATCTAAATAACGTTGACGGTAGCGTTGTTCTACATCTTTTAAGCCGTGGAACTTCTCCGGCATTGGACGAAGCGCTTTTGTTAAGAACGTGAACTCTTTCGCTTTTACAGAAAGTTCTCCTACTTGAGTACGGAATACTGTTCCTGTAATTCCAACGATGTCACCTAAGTCAGCTGTGTCAAATAAATGATAAGCTTCCTCGCCAATCGCATCTTTACGAACATAAATTTGAATTTGACCACTAAAATCTTGAAGATGAGCAAATCCAGCTTTCCCTTTTCCGCGTTTTGTCATGATTCTACCAGCAATTGTTACTTCATGACCTTGTTCTTCTAAATCTTCTTTTGATATTGCATCAAATTCAGATCGTACCTCTTCTGATAAATGCGTTCTTTCAAAACGACCACCAAATGGGTCTAGCCCACTTTCACTTATAGAAGTCATCTTTTGGCGTCTCACCAAAAGTTGATCGTTTAATTCATCTAAATGAGACATATTCATTTCACTCCTTTTTTCTTTGATAGCTCCGATTAGCCATACATAATGAACTTATTGTACACAATTTCACAAAGGTCTTCACGCTTAATCGCGTTTTTCCTATAATTCTGTATGAATTTCTATAATTCCGAAGATTATATCTTCTATATAAAAGAGCTATCACAGAAAATGTGACAGCTCTTTCGAGTTTTATACAATACTTGCTTCAAGTTCGCGACCAAGAGTCATGTGCTCGTCAGCGAAGTCATTAATAAATGCACGGAATTCATGTGCCGATTCTGTTTGATTAATTAGGTTACGGGCTTTACCGTTACCACGAATCCCTTTCAAGTACCAAGAAGCATGTTTTCTCATTTCACGAACAGCGATGTTTTCACCCTTCAGTGCAAGTAAGCGTTCGAAGTGTAATAAACAAACATCCATTTTTTCACGTACAGAAGGTTCAGGTTTTAATTCACCAGATTCTAAATATTCGACCGTACGGTAAATCATCCATGGATCTCCTAAAGCTGCGCGTCCAATCATAACACCATCAACACCAGTTTGCTCAAGCATGCGTTTGGCATCTTGAGGAGTTTCAACATCACCATTCCCAATTACTGGAATATTAACGTTTTCCTTTACTTGGCGAATGATATCCCAATCTGCGTGTCCTTCATACATTTGGACACGTGTACGACCGTGAACAGCTACGGCTGATCCCCCAGCACGTTCTATTGCTTGTGCATTTTGAACTGCATATAAGTGGTCTAAGTCCCACCCTGTACGCATTTTAACGCTGACGGGTTTCTTCACGTTATCAACAACAGCAGCCACCATTTCATAGATCTTTTCTGGATCTAATAATAATTTCGCTCCCGCTTCACATTTAATAATTTTAGATACTGGACATCCCATATTGATATCGATAATATCTGCATTGGTATTTTGGTCAACATACTTTGCCGCTTCAACCAATGTTTCTTGGTCGCCTCCAAAAATTTGAAGAGACAACGGATTTTCACGTTCATCAATATATAACATATTCATGGTTCTTTCGTTTTTTTGCACGATGCCTTTGTCACTGATCATCTCCGCATAAACAAGTCCAGCCCCAAATTCTTTAACAGTTAAACGGAATGCTGAGTTACAAATTCCAGCCATCGGCGCTAGAACAACTCGATTATCCATGACATGGTTACCAATTTGAAAAGGTTTTTCGCTCATTTTAGTCAATATTTTTCCTCCTTTCCTTTTTGACTTGTTTCACCTAGTAACTCTTCTATTTCTATATGCAGCTCGGAAGCCATTAATTGTAATTGTTCTTCTGTCGGTACTCGAGTTCCACGTTCAATCTGTCCTACCACGGATGTTGATATGCCAATTCGTTTGGCAAAATCCGTTTGTTTTATCGCCTTTAATTTTCTGAATGCACGAATGCGTCTACCCCATCGAATGTTTTCCATAAGTGTACGCCTTCTTTCTGCTCTTCCACATACTGACTGAAAGGCACACCCGTAATCGGATGATTTAAGTTAGGATTCAGTTCTAATAAAGGAACGAGAACAAAACCTCTCTCATGCATACGTGGATGCGGGATAATTAAATTCTCTGACTCCATATTTTCGTCATTATAGAGCAAAATGTCAAGGTCAATGCATCTTGGTCCCCATCTAAATTCACGTATACGTCCTAGAACTTGTTCAGTTTCTAAACAAATTGACAATATGTTGAACGCCGATAAATGACTCTGCACTTCGACCACCACATTTAGAAACGACGCTTGATCGGTAAAACCAACAGGGGCTGTTTCATATACAGATGATATTCTCGAAACATGAAGATCTTCTTGGTTCATTACAATACGGACCGCTTCTTGCAACATATTTAAACGGTCTCCAATATTTGAACCTAAAGATAAGTATGCTGTATTCATACAAATTCTCCACGTGTAATTTCAATCGAAACTGATTTATAGTGTCCCGGTATCGGAGGATCTGGTTTTATTAACACAACTTTACAGCCCTTGACAAGTCCTTTAAAAGAAGATAAAACCTCGTTAGCGATTCGCTCTGCTACGGTTTCCACTAATTTCACAGGATCTCCTTCAACGACGGCACGGCAAATGTTGAATGCCTCGGCATAATTGACGGTTTTTTCTAATTGATCCGTTTCGCCAGCTTCTTTTAACGAAAGCGCTAACGATAAACTAACACGGAATCGTTGACCTAATTTCGTTTCTTCCGGAAATACACCATGGTATCCCCAAAACTCCATTTCATTCACATGAATATAATCCATACAAGCGACCCCCTTACTTTTCTACGAATACTTGTTTTCCAGTTAATACGTCCATCATTTTTACGGTACGCACAATTCCTTTTACGTCATGTACGCGCATCATATGACAACCATTCATAACACCATAACTCACTGTCGCCGCTGTTCCTTCTAAACGCTCAGAAACAGGTAGGTCCAATACATTCCCAATCATCGATTTCTTCGATGTTCCCAGAAGTACTGGATATCCCATCTCAGCTAAATCGGAAAGATGTTGCATCATCCAAATATTCTGCTCTGTCGTTTTCCCAAAACCAATTCCCGGATCTAGCCAAATATGTTCCTCCGCTACTCCAGCATCTTTAGCAAGTTGCACACTTTCTTCTAAGTCGCTTCTTACGTCAATCCAAAAATTGTCGTATTCGGTATTGTCGCGATTATGCATCAGTATAATCGGGACTTGATACTTCGCAGCTACATTGACGATTGCCGGTTCTTTCTTTGCTCCCCAAACGTCGTTTATCATATGGGCACCTGCCAAAATAGCTTGTTCTGCAACTTCAGCTTTATATGTATCGATCGAAATCATCACGTCTAATTCCTTACTTAACGCTTTAATGACTGGAATAACGCGAGCAATTTCTTGCTCTGCAGAAACTGGGTCATGTCCAGGGCGTGTTGATTCTCCGCCAATATCGATGATTTTAGCTCCATCGTTCACCATTTGTTTAGCATGCAAAATCGCCGCATCAATCGCATCGAATTGACCACCATCAGAAAATGAATCCGGGGTTACGTTCAGAATCCCCATCACGATTGTTTCTTTGTGAAAATCAAGGACCGTTCCATTTTGTTCAAACCGTTTGGTGTAATGTGCTAACTGCATGGTGATCGCTCCTATTCTAACTCGTTCACTTGTTGGATGTAGTGTTGGTGTAACTTCTTATAAACTGATCCTTCATTACCAGCGAATGTTATAAATTCTAGTGTTTTTATTGGCACTAATTCTTGAACGGCGTTGGTTACAAATACTTCACTTGCCTGTTTTAAATCATTCGGTTCGAATAAACCCTCGATTACTTCGACTCCTATTGAACGTGCAGACTGAATCACCCATGAACGAGTGGTTCCAGCGAGAATCCCTGTTTCTAAAGACGGTGTAAATAAAACGCCATCACGAACCCAAAAAATATTTGATGTAATTCCTTCCGCAACAAAACCGGTCTCCGTTAAAAAGAACCCTTCATGCACCGCTAAAGAAGGGAGTTCTAAACGTGCACGAACGTTATTCGCGTAATGGTGAGACTTATGCCGAGTAGTGCTTTCCGGTGTATTACGCCTCGTTTCTAACCATACAGCTGTTTTTTCAGTACCTCTAACACTGTCTGGAAGAGATTTTCGAAATAGAATGACCGTTGGATTTTGGTATTCAGACGGCTTCAAACCAATGTCATGAACTCCGGCTGAAACATTTAAACGAAAATAGCCATCTTCACCGTTAACACGATGATTTAGTTCCTTCGCAATGTCAGTAATCATCTCTGCATCCAGTTCTACCTGTATATGAAAATCAACCAATGCTTGCTTTAAACGCATTACGTGCTCTTCAACTAAAAAGATTTTACCGTGATACGTTCGGAAGGTTTCAAAAAAACCGAGACCATATAAAAAGCCGTGGTCAAACGGGGAAATGCGAAGATCTTCCGCTTTGATAAATTCCCCGTTCATCCATGCCCACATTACACTTCCTGCTTCTTTGCCATATGGCAATACGTATGAATAAAGTTCTGTAATAACTTTT
>JBFIXW010000126.1:0-5988 GCA_041605715.1 Paenisporosarcina sp. | reverse complement strand
GGTAAATCTTATTTAACATTTGCTCTTTATCATTACTTACGAATAGAAAAAGGTTTAGATATTCGCGTTACAGGACTTGATTTAAAAAAAGAAGTCATTGAAGAGTGTCAACAAATTGCAAACGATTTGAATTATGATCATCTGGAGTTTTTAGTTGGGGATATTAATGATTACAACGAAGAAACAGCAGTGGATATGGTTGTTACACTTCATGCTTGTGACATTGCTACAGATATGGCACTTGCTCGCGCAGTGAAATGGGGAGCAACAGTTATTTTAAGTGTCCCTTGTTGTCAGCACGAGTTAAACTCACAGCTTTCTAGTCCAACACTCGATGTTATGCTTCAGCACGGGTTAATTAAAGAGCGTTTTGCCGCTCTTGCAACTGATTCAATTCGAGCAGAACTATTAAAATTGGTAGGCTATGAAGCACAATTACTCGAATTTATTGATATGGAACATACACCAAAAAATATATTAATTCGTGCTTATTTCACAGGCAATAAACCAAGTGAAGATGAACAGAAAAAATATAAAGCATTTATAGAATTTTTGGGTGCCACTCCATTTCTAGAGAAAGAATTAGTCGAGTATCTATAACTTTTAATGTGGATAAAATAAAACCAAAATAGGCATTCAATCTTTAAGATTGGATGCCTATTTTTTGATTCCTAACTGTTTGCATTTAAAAAGAAAAATCACTTTTCTCCGTATTTCCGTTCCTAATTGCTTTATATTTACCATCTTCTTCTATGGCTACTTCGCAACCTTTGTAGGGATCGCCGTTTTCATTTTCTCGTCAAAAGTATCTATATACTCAATTACTCAGGGAAACATATAAAAAACATAACCTTTATTTTCGCGTACTTTCACAAATGCCACTGGCACTCTTGAAGAAAAGATAGGTCCATCAATCACGATTGTATGGAATTCTCCATTTTCACCACAGGAGTCTATACCAAGCGCTTCCAGCTCGTTCATTAACTCAACAGTAAACGTTCTATCTATATACGATGAAGGCATCATTTGAGTATTAATGACGACAAGTACTGCTTCAAATCCCACTTTTAACATTTCTTCCAAAATGGATCAGCGTGGCTCTTGCCATAATGGATGGATAGGAATAATGTCTGATTTAGCACATGTTTTTTGAACCCATTCTAGATACCCAACCAAGTCGATATCACAAAATACCCCGTGTGTAATTCCGTCTGCACGACATTCATCCATGGGTTCAATAAATTTCACTTCATAATCGTTCCATCCCGCTCCTCGTATCATTAACGGAATACCCACACAATCAGCTTGTGCTTGGACAACTTTAAATGGCAAGGCATGAGATTTTGAAATGGTTTCATCCTCTTGAAACATAGTTACTAATTTTTTTGGAGTCATGCCTGATTGGAAGGCTCTATAATATGCCATCGAGGAATCTTTCCCGCCACTCCAAGATGCCACAAATGGGTTTTTCCCCATTAAAAAACTCCTAACTCTTTGCCATCTTGTATTTCGATGGACTCTGCTTGTCCCTCTAACATAATCGATCGAACTTGATGTTTGTAAATCGTTTCATATTGATATGTCCATTTGAACATTCTTCCATAAATTTTCCATGTTGGCGTATAACTTATAGGATCAAACCCTCTTTTTTGTCTAAAAAATCGTTTGGAAAATCGATAAATCCGAACTGATACAGATGGGTTCAAAAAAATAATCAAATCAGCTTTATCAAATGATAAATCAGCCCAGCCTAAATGAGTACCTTCTATGATCCAAGATTCTTTTTGAATTACCTCGTTTAATAATGCATCACGGTATTCGGTTGAATTCCTTGTATCTCCATTTGGACCTCTGGACCATATCATATCATCCAGAGTGAACATTGGAATGTCCTTTGCTTCTGAGAGTTTACGCGTAAGAGTAGTTTTCCCGCTTCCCACTGGGCCAATAATTCGAATTCTATTTGCCATGGGCCCAAGCAATTCGGTTATCTACTGTACGAAGCATGCGCACCATAAATGGCTGATACCCTATCTTTGGCCAGAAATAAGAAGAAAGATGATTTGGTGTATGCCAATCAGCTAGACAATAGCGATACCCCATTTCTTCCAGCTCATTTACACTAAAATCAGTTAATGCTTTGCCAATCCCTCTTCCGCGCAACTCGGGGTTGGTAGAAGCTGCAGCTAATTCCACGCATTTCTCTGGTGTGTACATAGTATCACTCGCTTCCACTTCATAGTACACGTGAAAACCTGCGGGAATTCCTTTTTCTTCTCCTAAAAAAACAATTGCTTCCGCATCACTCGCAAGTGAAGCATATCCGCTTTTTACGTCTTCTAGTGTTTCTTTCGTAATTGGATTCCAGGATGGGGCAGCAGCTTGATGAATACTGTTCCATCTAGACATTTTTTTAAATAATTCTTCATCATTTTCTACGCTCTTACGTACTTGAATATTTACTTGATCTTTGTTTTTTGCTTCATATTGATCCATATCTAAAACTGCATACTTTTGATCAAAACGGAATCCTTGTTCTAGCCATTCATTTAACTGACGGTCATTTCCTAATGGAGCGAATATTATATGCTGAAAATAACCATGTTTGATCCACTCCGAACCTGCCTCTGCATACATCAGTCGAACCAATCTCGGATGTTCTGTCACGTCAATTGCAATAGAAGGGTAGCTGATTAATATATGCCGACCTTTTTGTGCGTTTTCTTTAAACTCATACAGTAAATAGCCAATAACCTTCCTATTGCGAAGGGCAACCAATCCATTCACAAATGGTTTTTTCATTTCCAAACGTAGAATATTCTCTGTTTCATCTGGATTCTCAAATTTTGCTGGTAAAAATGGATATTTGGATCTCTCGGCTGTTTGACGAAGCGATAAAATTTCTGCCATTCGCGAAATGAATCGTTCATCTAACCCAACAAATTGTATCATTTTCAGGACCCCTTTCTAATTTGTCTTCCTCACTTGATTAACATGAAATTTTCTTTCTATACCCTCTATGAATTGCTATACTTGTAGCATTCAGGGAGGTTGATGTTAATGCCGTTAAAACGAGTAGCTTATGGGATGATTATGGCTGGGACATTAATCATTGTGCGATTCATCGATTTACATGTGTATAATATGTCCACATTTATTGCCATATTATTTCTAGTCGCGATTATGGTTACAAGTTATAAAATCGTCGACCGCGTCGCATGGTTAGATCGAGAAATTACGAGAAATACGTATTATTTAATAAATGTAGTGGTTGTTTCATTATTGATTCTCGCTTTTTATTCATTAGAATTATGAACTAGCAATATTCACATTGTTTCAGACTTCAGAAAAAATAGTATTAGTTATTTACTATAAAAATTTCATTTCTAATCTATTGCACATGATAAATAAAAATTGAGGGCTAGGTGTTTCGTTTTTCCGCAGGACCCTTCAGAAATAACGGACCACTTTTTAAAAAAATAGTGTGCAGAGTTATATTTACTGCGATTTCAGTTGATTGGAATGGAGGCGGCGACTCCAGCGGAATCAGCACGAACTGAAGACCCTGGACTGAGCATCGCGAAGGAAGCGGCTGAGGTCGTGCCCGCGGAAAGCGTCCGCCGCAATGGAAATCAACATTTATTAAATGTCTGCAGTCTGCAGAAAAAAAAGTCTCTTTCTTTTCTATTCCACTTAACTCTCCTAAGGTTTTGTGAGCACCCCTTAAATACTGCTATTTAGTTCAGGATTTTCTTATACTTTTAAAGATTCGACATACGTTTTTCAATTCCTTTTTTTCAGCTTGAAGTTAGAAGGATATGGGTAAAGGGTACTAAGGAGGATTTTGCATGGATACTACTTGTATTTTGATTGCAGCCTATAAGCCAGAGCAATCATGTCGAACCACGATTGAAGAACTAGTTGAAGTAGGCTTTACAAGCATCTTGGTTGTGGATGATGGTTCCGGTCAAGATTATCAGCCTTTTTTCCACTCAATTGGAGAATTACCCGAAGTTAAAGTCCTATCTCACGCTGTCAATCAAGGGAAAGGACGTGCGATAAAAACTGCTTTTCATTACATACTGAACGATTGCCCTCATATACAAAAAATTATTACTGCAGATGCAGATGGTCAACATTTGACGAAGGACATTTGCAACTTACTAAAATCCTCATTTGAATATAACGGCATTGGCTTAGGAGTTCGAGATTTTGATCAAAAGCACGTTCCTTTTAGAAGTCGCTTTGGCAATAAACTCACTCGAAATCTATTTCGATATACCACAGGGATTGGAATTACTGATACACAAACCGGATTACGATTATTTTTAAGGAAACAACTTCCGTGGTTACTGTCAATAAAAGGTGAAGCCTTCGATTACGAGTTAAATATGTTAGCTGCGACTAAGGATGAAGGAATACCGATATATGAGGTGGAGATTGAAACTGTGTATACCAATAATAATGAATCATCCCATTTCCAACCTATCAAGTCATCGATGAAGATTTATCAAGTGTTTTTGAAATTTGCCCTATCAGGAGTCGCTTCTTTTGGTTTAGATATGGCTTTATTTGCGTTATTTATATGGCTTTGGAAAAATGATGCCCAAGAACTTTATATTGTGATTGCAACAATTATTGCTAGAGTCATCTCTGGAACGTTCAATTACTTCATTAATCGAAAAAAAGTCTTCAAAAAAGGTGACGAACGATCATTTATTAAATATGTGATTCTCGCAGTTATTATCATGGTTCTGTCAGCTAGTCTTGTTCACGGAGCATATCATCTATTAGGAAAAGGCGAAATTGTGATAAAGGGTATCGTCGACAGTCTTCTGTTCTTAGTTGGTTTTGTTATTCAAAGGGAATGGGTCTTCAAAAAGAAAAAGCCGAAGCACAATTAATTGTGCATTGACTTTATTTGATGATAGGGGTTTGTAATCCATTGACCCAATCCATGATAAATCGTTTTTGATGAGAGTTAATATTGTCTGGCAGATCATTTATATGGAAGTATTGATGCGCATGACTTTCATCACTAACTTGAATTAAATCACCCGTAACCGTTGTGGTTAAGAAAATGAGTTGTATGCTATAAACTTGATCTCCATTTTTATAACTGGCATAACCTTCTCGACCAGAGTAAATGCCAAATAAATCAAGTTTTCCTGCAGTTAATCCGGTTTCCTCTAATGTTTCTCTTCGAGCTGCATCTTCTACTTGCTCTCCTATCTCAACAACCCCACCTGGAATTCCCCATACATCCGCATCTGTTCGATGTTGCAATAAAATCTGGTTATTTTGTTCAATTATTATGCCACAGCCAACAGTCAGTAGTGTTTCATTTCCTATCATTTTTCTCATGTTTTGTATGTAATTCATTATTTCCTCTCCTGTTCAAGATACTTAGAATTTCATTCAACTCGTGTATTTCCTCGTCTGCATTGGCCTGTTTATACACATCATTCCTTTTCCAGATGGTTAGTAATCCTGCTTTTTTCGCTGCTTCAATATCATTAAAAGGATGATCCCCTACATAAAACGTTTCTTCAGGGAGCAAATTTAATTGTGATAATGCTCTTTGAAAAATTAAAGGGTTTGGTTTTGAAATCCCTTCAGACTCTGAGATGAGAACAACTTGAAAGTAGGCTTCTATACCAAGCGCCTGGATGCTTGCCCGTTGTCCTTCGTGTCGCCCATTCGTTATCATTCCGATTACATATTTTTGTCTCTCTAATTCTTTAAGTGTTTCATGTAACCCCTTATATGGGACGCAAAACTCGTGGAAATGATGCATATAATCATCAAATAAAACATATTTTAGATGATGTGACCAATTATTCTCTTGAACTATTTGCGAATACACTTGCTCTTTTCCTATATATCCATTTTCATCAAGTTCGATTATTCGATTGCAATATAGTTCTCGATTTATAGGTAGATTAAACTTAACATGTTGAACTATACAGAAAGCTTTTAATGTAGAAT
>JBFIXW010000125.1:0-6063 GCA_041605715.1 Paenisporosarcina sp. | reverse complement strand
TTGAATGATGATAGATGGATTGCATATCTTTTGATTGGGATAATTGCATATACCTTAGTAATGATTTATTTTTTTGAACACGCCCCAAGCATTGCAAACCAAATAAATAGTAGTGTGATAATTGGTTTATTGTTTATTATACTAACTAAAGTTAAAAATTAGGTTTTTCACTAGCGGGTGATTTAGTTGAATAAGACTTATAAATATTTGATGCGATCACTCAGCTTTTTGGGTGGTTTTTTTTGCGTTCAATATTTACATTTATTATCTTTTTAAAATTTCAATTCAAGCAATTACCATGCATTTAATACCACTCTTAGCACACGTATTAATAGATAAACAATTAAAATTGTACATCTGCTAAATCAAGTGCTTAAAAGATGAACAAAGTGAGTGTTAAAAAATAACTAATCATGATATATAGGCATTTTATAAGAGCCCAATTCATATTCGAATTTGGGCTCTATTTGTATAATCAATTTAGATTTTGTACCAGATAACTGAACGGGTTACTCCTAAAAACCATCTCGACTAATTTTTGAAAAGTTAAATGTCCATTTCCCATTTGTTTTTCTCAAAGTCTTTCACCAAATATGTCTTCATTCATACACTAGGAATATTGAGCGGAAGGAGTGAACTGTTTATGAATGGTCAAACGCAACAAACTGTTGAGTATGTGAGTGCTTATGATCCGTATGTATATCAAACACTTACGTCAATTGTGGGGGAGAATATTATTGTCCAGTTAACCAACAATAGCCTCGTAAAAGGTGTATTAACAAAAGTACTACCTGATCATATTGTTGTTGAAAAAAATGAAACCCCATTTTTTGTCCGAACACAACAAATTATTTGGGTATCGCTAGGCTCTTAAAATGATATGTTCCATTATTTTAAGGGATGAACATTACTTTAAATGAATTGACAAGGAGGAACATTCATTTTTAAACGAGTAAATAGGTTGCAAATTGACCTTCCGGCACCTGAGTATGGCGATGCGAATGCAGCAGCAGCAGTACAAGAATTGCTTGGTGGAAAGTTTGGGGAAATGTCTACACTAAATAATTATATGTATCAATCATTTAATTTTCGTCAAAAAAACAAGTTCAAACCTTTTTATGACTTGGTTGCTTCTATTACAGCTGAAGAATTCGGTCATGTTGAACTGGTTTCCAACACCATTAATTTATTACAAAAAGGTGTTTCGTTTAATGGGAAACCAGATGTAACCCCTCTCCAAAATGGGAAGGATTTACGAAATACTTATTCACTCATTGCAACAGCACAAACTTCATTAGCAGGAGATTCCATGGGGAATCCATGGCGTGGGGATCATGTTTTCTCTAGTGGGAATTTAGTATTAGACTTACTCCATAATTTCTTCTTGGAATGTGGCGCAAGGACACATAAAATGCGAGTCTATGAAATGACCAATCACGAAACCGCTAGGGAAATGATTGGATATCTACTAGTGCGGGGTGGCACTCATGTTCTTGCTTACGCAAAAGCTATTGAAATGGCGACAGGAGTAGATATTACGAAAATGCTCCCTATTCCAAATTTAGATAACCGAGCGTTCGATCATGCAAGGAAATATGAAGACCAGGGGCTTGGCAATATTTTATTTACTTGGAACGATGAAGGGCAATATAAAGATATTTGCCAAATTTGGAAAGGGGATAATCCAAGTAATGGTGAACCTCTTGTTGTACAGGAAGGTATTCCGAAAGGTGGGGAAATTCCGGATTTAGATGATCTCCCAGAGGAGTTTGCACCAGGAATTGGGCCAGATGAATATCAACAAATTGCGAAACGATTAATGGCTAATATGTAGTCTTGGTTAAGGAGAAATTTAGTCTGTGCTATAAAGAGCTCGGTTTGACCTAATTCTTTTAGTATGTGCGATAAATTCCCGGATTGACTGATAAAACAACAAGTATGTGCGATACCCTTATCGTCAACTTGTTTATATAGATGAAAAAGAGTCAACCTCTACTGGTCGACTCTTTTCTTTTATTCGTCTTCTTTTTTTGAAGCAGTTCGATAGGTCGTTACATAAGATGCACTTGAAAAAATATTAGGTCTCTTATCAATTCCCTCATCTGTTCCTCGATTTTCATGGGCTTTATTATAAGCTTGAGATGTTTGCCACGCTTCGAATGATCCAGGTCCTGTCCATTCAGTTAAGATAACATATGTATCCGTACCGATTGGTCGCATAACACGGATCGCAATAAATCCAGGTTCATCTTCGATTGCTCGTGCACGATTTTTGAAGCGATGTTCAAAAATAGGACGTCCTTCATCTGTTACAGGAATGTTATTGAATACGAAGTAGCCTTGTTCACTTAATTCACCAGACGAGTCAATGACTTCATACTTTCGTGGTGTTTGAAAGACGGTTGATCCAGACGTTTCATGTAATAACACAGCATTGCCTTCGCCATGAAGAACAACCATCTTTTCATTGGCATGTTTTTCTTTTAATGAAAGCATAAATTCAGGTGTTCCAGAAGTTAAATAAATATTCATTGTAATCCCTCCATATTCTATCTACAGTATAATCTTCCCTTATTAAAAACACTTAAAACAACTCTTTGACTAAATGATGTCCTCTATTCAAGACAATTCTATGACAATTGTCCTCGATAACTATACAATATAGAAGAGAAAGTCTATATTAAGAACGAATATAACGAGATAGTTAACCAATATGTGTAAGTGAAAGGAAGGATACAATTTTTATGAGAAAGATTAATGACACATTCCTAAGAGCAGCAAAAGGTGAGAAAGTGGATTACACTCCGGTTTGGTATATGCGTCAAGCTGGCCGTTCACAACCCGAATACCGAAAAATTAAAGAAAAATATTCATTAGAAGAAATTACACATCAGCCTGAATTATGTGCATACGTTACACGGTTGCCTGTAGAAAACTATGATGTAGATGCAGCAATTCTTTACAAAGACATCGTGACGCCTCTACCTGGGATTGGTGTGGATGTGAAAATTAAAGCAGGTGTTGGTCCTGTTATTTCTAATCCGATTCGAACAGTTCAAGATGTTGAAAAATTGGGAGAATTGTCTCCACAAGATCATATACCATTTGTACTTGAAACAATTAAAATTTTAACTAAAGAACAACTAGATGTTCCGTTGATTGGATTTTCAGGAGCACCATTTACTTTAGCAAGTTACATGATTGAAGGAGGTCCTTCAAGAAATTACAATAAAACAAAATCATTTATGGTGACAGAACCTCAAGCTTGGTTTGCATTAATGGACAAGCTGGCAGACATGATTATTGTATACGTTACTGCGCAAGTGAATGCAGGGGCAAAGGCGATTCAAATTTTTGACTCATGGGTTGGCGCATTAAATGTAGAAGATTACCGTATTTTCATTAAACCTATCATGACCCGCATCTTTAGCTCCATTCAAGAGTTAGGTGTTCCAGTCATTACATTTGGTGTTGGTGCAAGTCACTTAGCAAAAGAGTGGCACGACCTTCCAGTTGATGTTGTCGGTTTAGACTGGCGTTTATCGATTGAAGAAGCTCGCGAAATGGGACTAACGAAAACGCTTCAAGGAAATTTAGATCCATCCTTATTATTAGCTGATTGGTCTGTCATTGAAGAACGCGCTAAACAAATTATCGATCAAGGTGTGCATCACCAAAATCATATTTTCAATCTAGGACATGGGGTCTTCCCAGAAGTAAATCCGGATGTTTTAAAACGTTTAACCTCATTAGTGCATGAGTATAGCCGTACACAGATGAAAGCACATTCATAAGCTATTCAAGTTCGTAAGTTGTACAATAACCTGTCAAAATGAAAATTGTAAATTAATGAATGAGGTGATGAAGTTGTCTAAAACAAAAATGGGTTTGCTGGTTATGGCATATGGAACGCCATACAAAGAAGAAGATTTAGAACGTTATTATACGCATATTCGTCATGGTCGTCCTCCAAGTCCAGAAGCTTTAACGGATTTAAGAGATCGTTATCGTGCCATTGGTGGAATTTCACCACTAGCGAAAATTACAGATGACCAAGCTGAAGCATTATGTAATCGTTTGAATGAAGTACAAGATGATATCGAGTTTAAACTGTATATTGGTCTTAAGCATATTGAGCCGTTCGTAGAAGATGCAGTTGAACAAATGCATAAAGATGGTATCACAGAAGCTGTTTCAATTGTATTAGCTCCACACTTCTCCACATTCTCTATTAAGTCATATAATGGACGTGCCAAAGAGACTGCTGAAAAACTGGGCGGACTACATATCACTTCAGTTGAAAGCTGGTATGATGAGCCAAAATTCATTCAATATTGGACAGAGAAAGTATCTGGAACATTTGATGCTATGTCATCTGAAGAACGTGCAAAAGCATGTTTAATCGTTTCTGCTCACTCACTACCTGAAAAAATCATTGCGAATGGTGACCCATACCCAGAACAGTTAAAAGAGACAGCAGATTTAATCGCACAAGCTACTGGGATTGAAAACTATGAAGTGGGCTGGCAAAGTGCAGGTCAAACTCCGGAACCTTGGATTGGGCCTGACGTACAAGATTTAACTCGTGAGTTACATGAACAAAAAGGGTATACGTCTTTTGTTTATACACCAGTTGGATTTGTAACAGATCACTTAGAAGTGCTTTTTGATAATGATTATGAGTGTAAAGTCGTGACAGATGAGATTGGCGCTAACTATTACCGCCCTGAAATGCCAAATACACAACCATTATTTATTGATGCAATGACAGATGTTGTTTTAAAACATTTGAAAAAAAATAACTAAACTGAACCCGAAAGTGATGATGACTGTGTCTGGAGAAAAACGTAAAGTAGCTGTAATAGGAGGCGGAATAACGGGCTTAGCGGCCGCATTCTATTTACAAAAAGAAGCAAAAGAAAAAGGATATCCACTTGAAGTGATCTTAATCGAAGCTTCTCACCGACTTGGCGGGAAAATCCAGACTGTTCGTCGCGATGGCTTTGTTATTGAACGGGGACCAGACTCATTTTTAGAACGCAAAAAAAGTTTTGGACAATTTGCTAAAGATCTTGGAATCAGTGATCAACTTGTTGCGAATGCTACAGGACAAGCCTATATTTTAGTCAATGACGGTCTTCATCCGATTCCTGGTGGATCTGTTATGGGAATTCCAACTCAAATCTCACCATTCATTACGTCTGGATTGTTTTCATGGAGCGGGAAATTACGTGCAGCTTGTGATTTTGTTTTACCAAAAGATTCAATTAAAGGTGACCAATCCGTCGGACAATTTTTACGTAGACGTTTTGGCGGTGAAGTAGTTGAAAATTTAATTGAGCCATTATTATCCGGTGTCTATTCAGGTGATATTGATAAAATGAGTCTCCAAGCAACGTTCCCTCAGTTTTATAAATTAGAACAAGAACATCGTAGTTTAATTATCGGTTCAAAGAAAATAGCCCCTAAACAGCCTGTTAAGAAATCCAAAGAAGGTATATTCCGTACGTTTAAATATGGATTAGAAACAATTGTTGAGGCCATTGAAGCACAACTCGAACCAAGTTCAGTGATAAAGGGAGTTCGAGTTGACCGTTTTGAGAAAGCGGGAGAACAAGTAAATCTGTTCCTTAATAATGATTCGGAAATGCTCTTCGATCGAGTCATTTTTGCTACGCCACATCTCGCGGCACTTCCAGTATTTGAAGAACATGGACTGATGACTGATTTTCAAGACATGCCAGCAACTTCGGTAGCGACAGTTGCTATGGCATTTAAAGAGGATGCAGTAAGTCAAGAAAAAGAAGGTACTGGCTTTTTAGTTTCGCGCAATAGTGATTATTCGATAACAGCTTGCACATGGACTCACAGAAAATGGCCAACGACGACACCAGAAGGTCATGTTCTACTTCGAGGATTTGTAGGTCGTCCAGGGGATGAGTCTACTGTTGAGTTATCAGATAGCGAACTTGAAAAAATTGTGCTTTCTGATCTCAAGCAAACGATGAAAATAGAAGAAGATCCTTTATTTACGGTCGTTACAAGATGGAAGAAAGCCTCGCC
>JBFIXW010000124.1:0-6065 GCA_041605715.1 Paenisporosarcina sp. | reverse complement strand
GCGAAAATTACTAGAATAGCTTTAATAATTACTACATTAAGTGCAAAAATTACAATATTAAATATTCTTCTTCAACATAATCGTGATGTACAATAAAAGAAAAGGAGTGAGAGAACATGGGATATATCATGCTGATTATCTTAATTGGTGTAATTGTTTGGACATTGAGCCGATTGTTTACACATCGCAGACTTCCTCTTAATCAATACGCTCCATTCCATGATGCAATGGAAGGTAAAAAAGATGATAGCGATAGATCATCTCTTCATGATACAAAACATGAAGTGGAGTATGAAGAAACAACTCCTAAAAAAGATGATGCAATTTAATACACATGAGAAAGGTCTTACTGCCATTGAAGGCGTAAGACCTTTTTAGTATCGTATCATTTGTTATTGCTGCGACTCCTTACTAAAACACGCTAATAACCTTGTAGTCTCCTTCTTTCACAACAATCAATTTTGCGGTTTTTTAATAAGTAACATTATCTATTTTAATGTGATCAGCTATTGTGATTTCATCTGGACTCCAAAACTGAATGAATATTGACTTTGAACCTGTGCTACCATCTTTTTGTTTGAAGTTAAGACGAACTAAATACTCAGGTTCACTATGACTAGGAGTTATGCTTTCGATTGAAAGAGAGGTATAGTCCATTAAATCATATTTCTCCAAAACATCTGCAATTTCAGATTCAGTAGAACTTGAAAATCTAGTAGCTCCATAAACATCATTATTTCTTAGTGCTTCAATATATAGAATAAATACTGCAGCAGCCTGTTTATTTGGCATATTTGCCTCTTGAAGTTTTTGATACATGTTTTTGTGGAAAGCATGATTTTTTATTAATTCGTCAAATAAAACTTTGTTATCAGCTAGATACCTTTCTATATTTCTGACCATAGGTTCAGGTCCTGATTGCAACCACATATACCAATCTGTGAAGCTTCCTTCAAAAGTAAAATATATACGTTTTACTTCGGCGTATTTGAAGACAGTATCATGAAGGGGCCAAAGAAATACACCCATTTCATTGGAAGTAAGGCTGCCGAATTCGTTTCGAAAATCTTTAAATTCAACTACTAAGGTTCCTTTTTCATCAATTGCTACCCCATTCAACGAATTTGCCAAAACTTCAACATTTCGAGAATCTAGTTGATCTGTTTGATATCCATAGGACATTAAATGATTCAAATCATTTTCAAGTTCTGGGAATGGTAATCCGTGTTTATCTAATTTAAAAAATTCTTCGTTAGCGTTTTCAGTAATAGGCTCAGTTTTAAGTTCTTCAAAAATGGGTTTATCTACTATATCTTTACTTACCGTGGTAATGTCATCGTTCAAGTCATTTGAGAGGATAAAATAGGTTACCCCACCAACGATAAGAAATGCTAAGGCTAATACTGGTTTTAGTTTATTAAAAAGGGGTATTCCAGTAGTTTTGCTTTTTGGTTTGGAGAATAACAAGCGATTTCTAAACTGGTTTGTGTATAAATTTTCTTCCCCAATGTATGAATTAATGCCTTCTTTGATTTTGTTATCCATCCTTAGTACCCTCCTCTCATTTCAAGTTTGACTTTTAATTTCTCGCGAGCTCTTTTAAGCCTTGTTTTAACCGTATTAGTAGAACATTTTAGTATTGTAGCGATTTCATCAATACTGAGATCTTTATAATAATAAAGTATAAGAACTTCTCGATATTTAAGGGATAAGGCTAGAATTTCTTTTCCGAGCATGAAATTTTCATCTTTAATTATAGCTGATGCTTCAGTGGAATTATCTCCGTGGAAGATCAATGCGATTTTATTGGAGATTTGTATATTTTTAAATGACCAACTTCTCAAATGGTCATAACAACGATTAATCGTCATGCGATATAAATAAGTTTTATAAGATGACAGCCCTTTAAAATCGTCCCTCTTTTCATAGGCCCGAAAAAAGACATCTTGCACAACGTCTTCAGCTGTTTGACGATTTTTCACATACATAAAGGCTAACCGTAATAGCTCTTCACTAAATTGATCAATTAAATCTTCAAATAAAATATGGTGCTCATAAGAAGAACTCTCTCTAACTGATAACATTCATTTCGATGCCTCCAATAAAAATCTTTAAACATTAGACGGAGTACAAAAGTTTCAGGTTTCAAAAATTTTACAAACCTATACTTTTAAACAAATGATGCAAATGATAAGGTAATTAAAAAGAACAAATGACAGAGGTAATGTTCATGAATCAAGTGCAGACCCAAAATTTGAGATTTAAGTTTTTTGAACCAATTGTACAAAACATAAGCAAAAAGACCGTCATCTTTTATCATGGTTGGGGAACAAGTGTAGAGAGTAATCATGATGTTGCTCAAGAAATGGCATCTAAGGGGCATAGAGTTGTCGTTCCAGAAATTATTTATCACGATACAAGAAAACCGTTAGAAAACCATTTCAATATTGACACTACGCAACGTTATTTTTGGGAAACCATATATAAGACAATCGATGAGTTTAATGATTTCATTGAACACTTAAATGTCCCAATGGAGGAAGTTATTCTGGTTGGGAGTTCGATGGGAGGATTTATCGCGAGTGGAATTTTTGCTAATCATAAAAACTTAGGTGGTTTAGTCAATATAAACGGATCAGGTTCTTTCTTAGTGTCGGAAAAACTGTTTAGGGACAAGGATCATCGAAATTCACTTCCAGTCAAAGAAGAACAGGTGATGAAAAAGTATAACCCGATTGGTAGAACTACTTGTAATGCTCCTGTACTTCTCATGCATGGTGATTCCGATACAATTATTTCAATAAAAGGACAGCAGGATTACTATCAATACCTTATTGGAAATGAAGGCAGAGATAATGTTGACTTTTTCATTTGTGAAAACAATAACCATCAGTTTTCTTCTGAAATGGTAAAAGAGTTACTCGAGTGGCTAGATGAAGTATAAAGTATAAAAACGCTTGGGTATTTCAAGCGTTTTTTAATTTTAAATAACAACCAATGTATTTAAGAGAGTAAGTATGAGAATATACCTGGTACTCTTTCTTTAAAATTAGAATAGTGGTGTTCAGCATCCTCGATCACAATAAATGTTGCGTTAGGTATTTTTTCTCTAACAATAGTATGAATCCGAAGGTTAGAGTCCAAAAATCCCTTACTAATTCGTTGATCATTTCTCACTTCAGTTGTACCACTATCCATGTAGAATTTTTCAATCGAAGATAAATCAGTGTTTCTTAAGAGCTTCTCAATTTCTTCTTGATTGCGCCAAAAAGCTGAAGAGATAATAACCACGTTCCTAAAAATATTAGGGTATTTACATGCAGCGTAGGTAGAAATTAATCCACCTAGTGAAACACCTCCAATACTGGTCGATTCGGTTAAAGTCTGGTATTTAGAATCAATATAGGGTTTAAGATCACTTACAATAAAATCTACGTAAGCATCTCCTTTGCCGCCAGTGTAACTTGGCTTACCTAATAAATTCTTGCTGAATTCACCGTCGATCCACGGGCAATACTCGTTATATCTTTGCTCTCCTTCAGTATTCGTGTCTATTCCAACAACAATAATTTCTATTTCGTTTGAATCCAAGTAATTTTCTAAACCTAAAGAAACCCCATGTATAGCATCTTGATCTTTAAATACATTTTGCCCATCATGCATATACAGAACGGGGTAACGTTTTGTTGCTTCTTGATAACCTCTAGGTGTATAAACGCGAATTGTTCTATTGTGATCAAATGCTTTAATTGGTATATCGAAATTTTCTAGCATACTGACACTTCCACCTTCTGTAGTAGATAATTATGATTCTAAGTTATAACCACCATTTTTCTTGTGGAATCAAGACAGTCTGAACATCAAAAGTATTTTCAAGCCAATCTTTTAATAACGTTTTTTTTACAAGAAATTCGGATGCAGAATGAGAAACGCCGATTAAAGACAATGTTGTTGTTTTTGAATAATCTTTTATTAGTTTATATCTTTGCTTCCCATAATCGCTATCTATATGGCAATGAATTTCTCCAGTAATATAAGCTTGGACGCCATTACTTTCAGCTTCCTTTATCCATTCAACCTTGTCGCCGCATCCAGCAACAATGGCGATTTTTTCAATATTTCTAAGTTTTTCACCTTCAAAATCCACATAGGGAATATCGAAAAGTTCTTTTACGGTTGAAATTAATTCTTCAGTACTGTTTCTTTGTATCGAACAAATTAATATTAAATCACCAAGATTATCTAATGGTAAGAAACCATCAATGACCTCTGCATTTAAAGATTTAGCAATTGCTAAACTAGTGCCCAATTTTGAATGGTAATCTAACGGAAGGTGGCATGTATAAACAGATAAGTTTTTTTCTTTAATCTGTTTAATAAACTCTTCTTTAATTGGAACAAATCCCCGTCCCCATTGACCTTTTGGGTCCCCACATTCCATTAATATTGGATGATGCATGAATAGTAAATCCCCATCTTTTCCTTCACTAATAAACCTTTCTAAGACATCGTCAGTTGGAAAAACGGCGAGGAAAACTTTATTAACATATGGGGCTCCTTTAATCATTAGTCCATTAAATAGTTCAGTAAACTGTTTTTCGAAATTGGATTCCCAATCATAGTTAATAGAGTCGTATGCAGTAGGTAAAAATCGTCTAAACGATGAGTCTGCTCCGAAGTGACTGATGGCTAATTCTGTGTTCATTTTATTTACCATTACCTCTAGTTCAACCAAAATTTATTCACTCCCTTGGAAGTCATTTGTTCCCAATAGACAGCAGTTTGCAAAATCCTATCATAAACATCATGCCAATCTGCATTGTGAGTAGATGCTTCATATGGGTTGATGAACTTTCTATGAGAAGATTCATAGTTCGCATCAAACGGGTGGACTGTCGTTATATTCATACGGAAAAAAGCTTGATAACCGATTAAAGGATAAGGGCTGTTAGAGCTCCAAGCTGGATTTTCAGAGTGATTAACCTCAACGTATCCAAGATATTCACAGTCACCTTCGACACAGGCCTCTTCTAAAACTTCTCGTTTTACACATTCTATTGGAGTTTCATTTAACTCAATATGCCCGCCAGGAAAATTCCACCCTCGACTTTTAATATTAACCAAAAGTAGTTTTTCTTCATAAAAGCACATTCCGTGAACGCTTGTGATGTGTTCTGGTTGAGGTGGTTCTAGTGATGGGTTCCATGTTAATTTCACATAAGACTGACCCCAGTTTACATAGACTGTCGTCATGAAGAAATCCTCCATTTATATATGCATTTTTGAAACTCTCCTTCTAGATACATATCATTATCTATAGGCAAGTCGACAACTTCGAGTAATTCTGCGCCAAGACGAATACAAGTTTTATTGGAAGCAATATTGTCAGGGTTGCAAGTAATGATGATTTCATGCATTTCGTGAGCAAGGGCTACTTGTTTTAGTAAATAACAAGCCTTTGCAGCGTAATGGTTTCCTCTATATTTTTCATCAATTGCATATCCAATGTTTCCACCATAATAAGTCCTTGAATTCGTCCCAATTCGGAGATCTATCGTTCCGATCGTTAGGTTCGTTCCAGATAAATTTATGGCATACCAATAAGCGGGGACATAGTTTTTCTCCACATTTCCTGGTGCTTTTCGTTCAATATGTAAATCAATTTCTTCCCCTTTAATGGTATCAAAAGGATAAAATTCAAAGTCGGTTTGTTTCAAAAAATCCCCTCAACTTTCTTCGTTAAAGAATTCTTTAGTGTATTAGACGTTCAGGAGTGTATAAATTTGGTCACTCTAAGCCATCAAAAATTCCTTACTTAGATTAAAAGCATTGACGGTAAATAAATGATTCATTTCATTCGTTTTTATTAACCGGCTCATGGTTTCCAAGTCAAACGTATGTACATCAATTAATTCAGTGTCATCTAGCTCTAGCTCAGCAACTAATTCAGCTTCAGTTATTAGAAAGCTATATACTCTGTTGTTTTGTGTTGCTGGATTCACATAAAATGCACCTAATAAAATAGGTGCAAGATGAGAAACAAATCCAGTTTCTTCTTTTACCTC